>NZ_JAVFVX010000029.1:0-78061 GCF_033441795.1 Streptomyces sp. ADMS
AGATCTGGCGGCTCACCGGCAAGGACTGACCAGCGGCGGATCCCGCTGAGTCTCCAGGCCACGCCGACAAGAACAGGCCCCGCCTCCCCGCAGGGCCCCGAGAGGGGGCCACGACACCTGGTCGTGGCCCCCTCTCCACGCGTGTACCGGCGTCCCCGGCCCCGCCGACCACCGTATGGGGGCCGGGGACGCCGGAACCGCGGACAGCCCGGCAGCCCGCGATCCCCGGCTCAACGAGCGCGCAGTACCAACGCCCCGTCACCGGGCCGAGCACTGTGGGTGATCCGCCACCGGACGGCGCTCGACGAGGCCGACCCCCTGAACCGGCGTACGCGCAACGGACGAGTGCCCGAGGACCGGGCGAAGGCCCGGCCACGTCGCGGGGTCCAGGAGGTGTTTCGGGCAAACCCATCGCCGACGTCATCGCCGCCGAACCCCGCGCCCAGGCCGTCCTCGACGCTCAGCGCATCGGGACGCTCAAGCCGACCGGGCCGGTCCGTGTGGTCACCGGCATCCACGACGACATAGAGCCGTGCAGCGGCCCACCCCCCGGTCTCCGGAAGGGTGGGCCGCTGCACAGGACGGTCGTGGGCGTGGGGTGCCGGTGCCTGCCCCGCTGGTGTGCGGGCGGCGGGTGGGAAGTCGCCTGAGGGCGCCGGCATCCCGGTCAGGTCAGCTCGTCACCTTGAAGGTGGCGTCACTGCGCCCCGTCGTGGTGGTGATCCGGTCGAGCTTCAGTTCGTACGCGTAGTGGCGGATGTACCGGTCGGGGTAGTTGTACGACTGGAACGAGGACCATGTCGAGTCGGCGAGCCCGGCCACCTGACGGAACGTGGCGTCCGCGGCGAACTGGGCGGTGCCGTCGTTGTAGACCAGCTGGAAATCGAATCCGGCGTGCCGCAGGAAGTACCCGGGGTAGTTCACCGACTCGAAGGAGACGGTGCCGGACCCGGCCAGGCCGGGCCGCAGCCGGAACTGGGCGTCCTGGCTGGTGACGTTCTGGTCGATGCGCACGTCGAATCCGGCGTGCCGCACGTACCGGTCCTGGAAGTTGTACGACTGCAGCCGCTGGGCCGTGGTGTTCGCCCAGCGGGCGAGCACGCGGGTCTCCTCGGCGGCCGTCAGGTTCAGGATCGAGCCGTGGCGCTTCTTGGTGCCACCCAGGGAGTAGGTGCCCGAGACCGGGCGCTGGTAGGTGCCGGGGTCGGACGGGTTGGTCGTCGTGACCGGCATGTAGCCGCGGCCCGTGGCGTACTGGTCGAGGTAGAGGGTCCACTCGTTGCGGTCTCTGAACTTCATCCACATCGGACCCTCGACATCGGAACCGGTCAGGCCGATGCCGGAGAGGTTGCCGAGGCTGGTCCAGGTGCCCAGGATCGAGTTGCTGCCCTCGATCGTGATCTGGCCGTCGCCGGAGGCGCGCACGTAGCGGTAGTCGCCCACTCCGGACGGGGCCTCGACGATCTGGGTGTCGATGATGCCCTGCGTGCCGGGGCGGTCGATGTAGAGCTGCGGGGTGGTGGTGGTACGGAAGTCCGTGGTGCGGGCGTAGTAGATACGGTGCTTCAGCACGCCGTCGAGGGTCGCGTTCGTCGCCCAGTACAGGACGTAGTCGTTGGTGTCCGGGTTCCAGATCGCCTCGGGCGCCCAGGCGTTGCGCCCGTCGGGGATCGCGCCGGCGACGTTGAGCAGCCACGGCGCCGACCAGGTGACCAGGTCCGTCGACTCCCAGATCACGAGGTTGCGGCTGCCGTTGCTCTGGGAGCTGGACCACGTCTGACCGCAGTTGATGCACAGGTCGGTCGCGATGATCCAGTACTTGTCACCGCCCGGGGAGCGGACCAGTGCGGGGTCGCGCACCCCGCGCGTACCGACCGTGGAACGCAGGGCCATTCCGCCGCCGTTGAGATCGGTCCAGTTCAGACCGTCCGCACTGTACGAGAAGTACATCTGCTGGTTGGTCGACCCCTCCCCGATGAAGTGCGTCATCAGGTAGCCCGGGTCGGCGGCGGCCGCCCGGTCCGGTGTGGTCAGGGCTTGACCTGTGAAGAGCAGGGCGACGGCGACCAATATCGCCGCCAGCCGGGAGTGAAGCACAGACATATGCGTTTTCTGCCTTTCTGCGGGTGCCACAGTTGGGGTGAGAGTGGGGGAGGTGGGGTCGAGATCGGTCGCCGCTCCGAGGCGGCACCATGTGCCGCGGGACTTCGCGTCCTGCCGGTCAGCGGGCCGGGGAATCGGGTGTCAGGGGGTCGATGCCCACGGGTGGCCACCTACGACGGCGAGCGCCGTCGACGTGGCGCACAGGCGGTGCCCGAAGAAGAGCTACGGCTTGAGATGCCCATGGCGGATGTGGCTCCCTGAGGTGGAGGAGGGCGAGGGGAGAGGGCGGACCACGGACGTCGCGGTGAAGCCTGTCAACGGGTCGTCGGCTCCCTCGGTGACCCGCACGGCAGAGCCGCGCAGGTCACCTGGCGGGCGGGGAATGCGATCAGGCCCAGGGGCTGACCGCCCTGAAGGAACTGTCGGCGCGGAAGGTCGCGTTGTCCTGGAAGGCGTCGACGCGCAGCTCGTAGTTCTGGTGGCGGAGGTAGCGGCCCGGGTAGTTGTACGACTCCAGGCCGACCGAGCCGGTGACCGAACCCGGACGGGCGCAGAAGGTGGCGTCCTTGCTGAAGAGTGTCGTGCCGTTGCTCGCGTCGAAGCGGACCCGGAAGTCGCGGTGGCGCAGGTAGCGGCCGGCGGAGTCCCGGAACGAGTAGCACTTGGAGTCGGCCAGGCCGGGGATGACGGTGAAGGTGGCGCTCTGCTTCAGCGCCGTGGTGCTGGAGGAAGTCACCGGGTCGAGGTAGCCGAGGCCGTCGGAGCGTACGACGGCGTAGCGGCCGGTGAAGTTGACCGACTGGAGCGAACGGGTGGTGTTCGTCGGCAGGGCGGTGCCGCCGGATACCGGGTTGATGCTGCTCAGGGTGGGGACGACCTTCTTGATCAGGCCGTCTGAGTCGAACTCCATCTTGTCGATGGTGGTTTCGCGGTGGGTGCCGTCGCCGCCGGGGATGGCGAAGCGGTGGTAGACGACGTACCAGTCGTCGGTGCCCGGCACCTGCACCACGGAGTGGTGGCCGGGTCCCTTGATGCCCAGGTCGAGGCGCTTCTCCAGGATCACGCCCCGCTTGGTCCAGGGACCGGCGGGCGAGGCGCCGGTGGCGTAGGCGACGCGGTAGTTCTCGTCCCGGGTGTCGTTCTCCGACCAGGTGAAGTAGTAGGTGCCGTTGCGCTTGACGACGAAGGCGCCCTCCCTGTAGCCGCTGGGGGTGATGTCGGTGACCTTGGAGGCGTCGAAGGAGACCATGTCGTCGTTCAGGGGGACCACGTAGGCGCGGCCGTTGCCCCAGTAGAGGTATGACCTACCGTCGTCGTCGGTGAAGACCGCCGGGTCGATCATCTGGCCCGTGTAGTCACCGGACTTCAGCAGCGGCTTGCCCAGGGCGTCCGTGAACGGGCCGGTGGGCGAGTCGGAGACCGCGACACCGATGTTCGCCTCGGCGCAGAAGTAGAAGTAGTACTTGCCGTTCTTCGCCTCGATCGCCGGGGCCCAGGCTCTGCTGTCGGCCCAGCTGATGTCCGGTCCGAGGTCGAGGATGACGCCGTGGTCCTGCCAGTGGACCAGGTCCTTGGAGGAGTACGCCTTGAACTTCGTACCGCTCCAGCCCGCGAAGCCGTCGGTGGTCGGGTAGATGTAGTAGGTGTCGCCGAACCTGATGATGTTCGGGTCGGCGTTGAGCCCCGGCAGGACCGGGCTCCTCATGATGAGCGCCTCGACCGTCCAGGTGCGCTTCTCGCCGCCCGGGCCGGTCACCTCGTACGTCACGGGCGCGGTGAAGTCGCGTGGGGTGGCGGAGGCCGGGCTGATGGACGCGCCGCCGGCGAGGGCGAACTGCGGGGCGAGCGCGGTGACGTCAGTGCCCTCGGTCAGCGGGAGGGTGACCTTGCTGTTGGCGTCGTCGATGATGGCGTCGATCTTCAGCGCGGAGTGGGTGGCCGTGGCGATGCCCGTGGTGTTCCCGCTGAGGTCGAGGACCTCGCTGGGCGCCAGCGCGCGGTTGTAGACCCGGAAGTCGCGGATCTTGCCCTTGAAGAGCTTGTCACTGGTGTAGAGGGACTTGCCGATGTAGTTGGCCGTGGTCGTGCCGGACCCGATGGAACCGGGGGTGGTGGTGACCGACGTGTTGCGGGCCACCTCCACGCCGTCCCGGTAGAGGACGCCCGTGTTGCCGGTCTGGGTGTACGTGACGTGCTTCCAGACCGAGCGCTGCAGCGCGCCGGAGGCCCCGGTGTTCTGCTCTGTGGACGAGCTCCCGGAGGCGATGGCGGTCCGGAACGAGTTGCCGGTGGTGAACAGGTACCCGTTGCCGTTGCCGTTGGAGGTGTTGCCGAAGCCGTAGAGGAAGTACGGCGTGGCCTGGGCGGCGTCGATCTGCACGTCCATCGAGACGGTGATCGAGTTCATGCCGCTCATGATGTTGTCCGGCACCTTGATGGAGGTGCTCGACCCGTCGAACGTGAGCCCTTCCCCGGCACCCGACCAGCTCGCGGTGCCGCTGACGGTGCCGTTTCGGCCATTGCCCGAGGCGTCCGCCGCCACGGTGCCCGAGGTGGCGTCGAGTTTGTACCAGAGGGCCAGGCCGTCGGTGATCTCGGCCGCCTGGGCGGGTGCCGCCGGGCCGACGACGCCCACTAGGAGCGAGACGGCGGCGGCCACGGCGGCCAGAGCGCTCTGCCGGAATCTTCGGCGACCCTGAGGTCTCACGCTGTACATGGGTTCACATCCCCTGAAGAAGACATGCCGGAGGAAGGGTGCGCGAGGCCTCGGCCGAGGTGCTGACGTTCCCGCCCGCAGGACATCGCGTTGGCGAGTGTGAATTGAGACATGATCAACGTCAATAGGTTTCGAACAGCATCCGGCAGGTCGAACAGGTTCCTTCCGGCGCAGCAGCTCGCAGCCGCACACGGACTCCCGACACGTCCGACGGCCCGAACAACACGAGAGATCTTCCCCCTCGCCGACATCCGCGGCCGGAGGGGTTCGCCCGTTCCGGTTTCCTCCCCGCCACCGCCCAGAACTGCGCGGTCTTCCGGCGTTCGCGCGGCCCCCGGCCGTCCGAGTGCCGGAGATGCCCATGGTGCCGACTACGGCTGGAACTGACCGGAGTCAGGGATTTTCACATTGTCCCGTCTCCTGCTCGCACGCACGCCGGCGGCGCGTCTGGTGCCGGTGTTCCTGCTCGCGGCACTCGTGCTGGTCGGCGGCCTCGCGTCGCCGGCCGGCGCCCATCCGATGAGCACTTCCGCCGTCCTCCTCGACGTCCGCGACGACCGGGGCGAGGGGGAGGTGCAGCTGCCCGTCGACCGCCTGGCCGTCGCCGTGGACAGGGACCTCACCCGGGGCGTCCTCGGCGCCGACCGCGCGTTCCTCAAGTGCTACACGGCCGAGCACATCGCGGCCGCCGGCGAGGACGACCGGCCCTGGACCGTCACGCTCGACACCGGGTCGGTCCGCACGACCGACGGAGTGGCGCACCTCGTCTATCCCCTCGGACTCCGCCCGCCCGACGGGCGGGTCACCAACTTCCGTCCGCGCTACGACGTCATCGTCGCGGCACTGCTGACCCACAAGGTCGTCGCCACCGTCCGCTACGACTTCGACCGCGGCATCCGGAAGACCGACGACGCCGAGACCCTCGGGGTCCTCTGCTTCGACACCCAGAGCCTCGAAGTCCCCGCGGGCGAGGGCTGATGGCTACGGGGCTTCGCCACCACCGCCGCCCTGGGCATCGAGCACGTGGGCGAGGGCGCCAACCACCTGCTGTTCCTGCTCATGCTGGCCCCCTGGTGGCCGCGGGTGGTCGATCGCGCGCGGCCCCCTCACCGCGCCGCAGCATGGTCCGCGTCGTCCATGCCGTCACAGCCCTAGCCATCGGCCACTCGCTCACCCTGGCGCCGGCGGCCACCGGGGTGATCAGCCTGCCGACCCGTCCGGTCGAGACCCTGATCGTCTCTCGACCGCGGTGTCCGCGGTCCATGCCCTGCGCCCCAGGTGGCCCGCGGCGAGGTACTCATCGCAGCCGGTTTCGGTCTCGTGCACGGCCTGGCGTTCGCCTCCCTGATCGGCGACCTCGGCTCGGCCTCGGCTCGCTCTTGACCACGTTGCTGGGCTTCAACCTGGGCATCGAGCTGACCCAACTACTCGTCGTCGCCCTGACGATGCCCTCCCTGATCGTCCTGTCCCGCACCCCCCGAAACCAGCAGCCGGGTCCGACAGTACGGGTGGTCACTCCCGTGTCGGCCCGATGTGCGGACCCCGGGGCGATCGTGCCGCTCACGCGTCCCCGTACGCCTCGCCGCCGAGTGCGAACCCGGCCGTTCCCGCCGTCACGTCCGCCAACCACGCCCTGAACGCCTCCACATCGGCGTCCGGCAACCCGATCTCGATCGTGACGGCCTCCCCGTACCGCACGTCACGAACCTCGCGTCCGGTGGACCGCAGGTCGTTCTGAACCTTGCCGGCCCGCCGGTGGTCCACGGTCACCGTAGCCAGCCGGAAGCGGCGGCGGGTGCGGGTGCCGAGCGTGTCGAGGGCTTCGCCGACCGCTCCCCCGTACGCCCTGATCAGGCCGCCCGCGCCCAGTTTCACGCCGCCGTAGTAGCGGGTGACGACGGCGACGACGTACCGCATGTCGCGGCGCAGCAGCATCTGGAGCATGGGGACGCCGGCGGTGCCACCCGGTTCGCCGTCGTCGCTCGCCTTCTGTACGGAGGCATCGGCGCCGATGACGTACGCGTAGCAGTTGTGGGTGGCGTCGGCGTGCTCCTTGCGGACAGCGGCGACGAACTCCTGGGCCTCCTGCTCGGTGGCCGCCGGGGCGAGGGCGCACAGGAAGCGGGAACGGCTGACCTCGGTCTCGTGCACGCCCGCGTGGGCCACTGTGCGGTACTCGTCCGGCATCCGGCCACTTTACGGGCGTCTTCGGCCACGGCGAGGTCGCCCCGGTCACCCGCGAGGTACTCCGCCGCGCGGAACCGGACCCGGACCGCCGCCCACGGATGCACGTGGGCTAGCCAGGTCGGATCAGTTAGTCCTGTTCCCGCGCGCCACGATCATGCCCGTCAGCAGGGCCGTGCCGGGGGTGAGGTCGTGCCAGCTGTCGCCGTGCCAGGCGAGGACGGCGATCGCCGAGGTCGGGAACTTCACTTGTACGTTGTCCAGCGCGTCGTCGAGCGCGTCCCCGGCCAGCTCCAGCACCAGTTCCTCCAGGCCGGGATTGTGCCCGACCACCAGCAACGTGCGCGTCTCGGACGGGACTTCGTGCACGACGGCCAGCAACTCCGGTACGTCGGCGCCGTACAGCCTCGGATCGTGCCGCACCGGCGGCGGGGTATCCCACTCCGCCGCCGCCAACTCCCAGGTACGGCGGGTGCGTTCGGCGGTCGAGCACAGGGCGAGGTCCGGCAGACAGTCGGCGTCCGCGAGCGCGCGTCCGGCGGCGGGAGCGTCGCGCAGGCCACGCGGCCCGAGGGGGCGGTCGTGGTCGTCGACGCCCATCGGCCAGGCCGACTTGGCGTGCCGCAGGACGACCAGACGGCGCGGCGGGGCCATGCCCTGGCGGGCGGTCATGCCAAGGTCCCGATGTCGCGGGTGAGTTCGAGGCCGAGGATCCGGTCGGCGTAGGCGTACGTCTCGAAACGGGCTCCGTCCGGCAGTCCGTCGAGGGTCTCGACGCGGCGCAGGACACCCAGTACGGCGGGCACGTTCAGGTCGTCCTCCCAGGCGCCGCGCAGGTCGTGGCGTACGGAGTCGGGCACCGGTCGGGACGGCTGCCCGGCCCAGAAGGCGACCGACCGGCGCCAGCGCGCGAGCGTGCCGCCCGCGTCGGCCAGGGCGGCCGGGGTCAGGTGGACGGGCTCGGAGCGGGGGTGGGTGAGCAGGGCGAGGCGGAGGGTGGCGGGGTCGATGTCCCCGGGGGCGCCCACGGAGTCGGCGGAGTCGACCGGGGCGACGTCTAGCCGGATACCGCCCGTTGTCCGGTCACCCCGGCTCGCCACCTGGATCAGCCGGGCCCCGGCGAGTTCCGGTCCGACGTCCCGCCGGTCCTCGAAGGGACGGATACCCAGAGTCGCGGCGCAGGCCCGGAGCTCGGCCACCCGTTCCTCGCTGGCCAGCACGGGCCACGCGGGGGTTCCACCGACCTCCAGGGCGCGGACGAGGACATCGGCGACGAGGAGGACGCGCAGGGCGGTGGCGTCGCAGCCCTGAGCATGCGCCTCAACGCGGGTCAGGGCCCGGCGGGCCGGGGCTGCTGCGGCGGACTCGCCGGTTCGGGCGTCGAAGATGCGGAGCACGGTGCCGAGCGTAACGCTCCGCCGGATCGGCGGTTCCATACTGATGCCGAACATTCCCAACGTCTCCGAAGGCCTCGGCTGGTCCGGCACCCACAACGCCATCGTCACCAGCCCCATCAGCGCCATGATCATCGTTGCGGCCGTCGGTACCGGCTTCCTCGCCCGCCGGGTGGACACACGGCTTCTTCCGGGCGCCGGCTCCGCGCTCACCGCCCTCGGCTACGGCATCGGCATCGGCATCGGCATCGGCATCGGCATCGGCATCCAACTGCACCACAGCGCTCCCCAGATCGTGGGGATGGGCCTCATCGCGGGACTCGGCACAGGCATGGTCATGGCCATCGCGCCTACCATGATCATCAAGGTACTCACGCCCGAGGAGCAGTCGCTGGCCAACAGCGCCCAGACCCTCGGCCAGGGCGTCGCGCAGATCAGCGTGTCCCAGCTGGCCTCCGTCGCGATGGCACAGCACGGGGCGATCATGCGCGGCGCGCAGTTCTCCCTCGACACCGGCTTCGCCAACGGGCTCGGGCTCGTCGTCCGCGGCTGCGCCGTGGGCACGCTGCCCGTCTCCCTGATCCCCAGGAGCAAGCGCCTCGACGAGGCCCAGTCGGCGGCCAGGCCGCCGTCCGACCCCACGGCTCGGCACGTCGTGATCGGTGCCCTGCGACTCGTACGGTGGCGACGGGCCCGGTGACGTCCGGGTGTGCCTGCGCCGTCCGGCCCCTCGCGGACGAACTGCCGCGCCCCGCCCGGCGAACCGTACGCCCCGCCCGGCGACCCGGTGCCCATGCGCGCGACAGTGAACTCCGCCCGGTCAGGGCCGGAACCGCGGAAACGCGTGGGGGACGGCGTGCCCCCACCGCCTCGTCCACAGCGCGACCGCACAACACGACGGGGCCCGGTCTCCCGGCGAGTGCGACGAAGCGCGTCGCTCATCGGGAGACCGGGCCCAGCCGGTCCTGCACGGCAGGAGAGTCCGCGCCCTCCCGCCTTCGCCGCCGCGTACGACAGGTTGTTGTCGAGCCCGAACATACCGCTGGAGGTGGTCAGTACGACCCTTCCGTACCCCTGCTCCACGAAGTACGGCCAGGCGGCCCGCAACGTGTTGGCCTGCTGGGGCGCGTCGGTCGTCATGCACGTCCTCGCAATGCTCGCGCGGGCAGTACAAGGCCGCGCCGCCGGAGTCCATCTTTTAATGTACCGCCTGGTCTAGTAAACTGGTCAAGCACAATAGAACAAGGCCCCGGACCCACTTTCCCCCGGATGTGCCACAGGCCGTCCGGACGCGGGCCCGAGGGTCATGTCTCATCGGCACGTCGAAATGTCGACACAGCAGGCGGGGAGAGAACCACATGCCACGACCACCGGGCCACGGGCCGGACTACGAGGTCAGGCGTCAGAAGATCATCGACACCGCGGCCACGCTGTTCGCCCGTCACGGCTACGAGGCGACCTCGATCAACGAACTGGGCCGTGCGGTCGGCCTCGCCAAGGGCGCCCTGTACTACTACATCGGGTCCAAGGAGAACCTGCTGATCGAGATCCAGTCGCGGGTGATGGAACCGCTGCTCTCCCGCGCCCGGCAGATCGCGGGCCTCGACGCGGACCCACTGGTGCGGCTGCGCCTGTTGTCGGAGTCGCTGCTGACGATCATCTTCCGCAGACTCGACCACATCTGGGTCTACGAGCACGACTACCGCAGCCTCACCGGCGACTATCTCGACACGCTCCTCGGCCAGCGCGCGGAGTTCGAGCAACTGGTCCGGGGACTGCTCACGGAGGCCGTGGAGCAGGGCACCTTCCGTGCGGTCGAACCGCACCTGGCCACCCTGCAGTTCCTGAATCTGCACAACCACACCTACCAGTGGGTGAAGCCGGACGGCCGCTGGGACGCCTCGTACCTGTCCAGCGAGTACTGCGACACCCTGTTGCGGGGGTTCGGCGCACCCGGCGCCGCCCTCCCGGACGTGGAGGAGGAGGCCGCGGCGTTCAAGCGCGACCGGCCCGACCTGCCGCTCGACCCCGAGGCCGTATGGCAGCCCGCCGCCCTGGCGAGCTGAACCGGCCGGCACAGGGGCCCGCGGCACCCGCCGCGGGCCCCTTCGCGTCTCACGCCGGCTGCAGCAACGCCCGCGCGACGACGTCACATTGGATCTCGTTCATGCCCTCGCCGATCTCCAGGAGCCGCAGCTGTGACCGCGGTCCCGGTCGGGACGTAGAAGATGACGAACCGTTTCCGCCCGTCCTCGTTCGTGCCGGTCTGTCAGCAGGGTGACGCCCTGACTGATGCCGGTGCCCGCTCTGGTGATGAACATCTTGGTGCCGTTGATCAGCCAGCCGCCGTCCGCCCGGCGGGCCGTGGTGCTGATGCCGGCCGCGTCGGAACCGGCGCCGGGCTCGGTCGGGCCGAAGGCCCCGAAGGCCTCACCCCTGGCCAGCGGGGCCGGCCAGCGCTGCTTCTGCGTCTCGGCCCCGGACCACTCCGCGGCGTTCGGGGCGATCTTCTTCGCCCCGAACTCACAGACCATGTCCTGGAGATCGCGGGTCTCCTCCGGCAGGTCGAAATACATGTCACAGTTTCTTCGGAGTGAGGAGCACCTTGAGGTGTTCGGCCCGATCGGCGGCCAGGTCCGCGAAGACGTCGGCCATCCGTGAGCGGGAAACCACCCCGGCGGCAACAACGGGGAATCAGCGCAGGCCGGCCGCTGTTGTCGCACACGACAGCGGCTGTACGAATCCTCAGGACACATCCCAAGGAGGCCGGGCGTGCACGGCGACCCAGCGACGATCCGCAAGATCCTCACCGAGCTCGGCGACACCTGGGCGATCGTGGGCCTGTCGGGGAACGACCAGCGAGCCGCGCACCGCGTGGCCGAGGTCCTCCAGCGCCACGGCAAGCGGATCGTCCCCGTCCACCCGAAGGCCGAGACGGTCCACGGCGAGCAGGGCTACGCCTCGCTGGCCGACATCCCCTTCGACGTCGATGTGGTCGACGTGTTCGTGAACAGCGCCCTCGCCGGTCCGGTCGCCGACGAGGCAGCCGCCGTCGGCGCGAAGGCCGTCTGGTTCCAGCTCGGCGTCATCGACGAAGCCGCGTACGACCGCACCCGCGCCGCCGGGCTCGACATGGTCATGGACCGCTGCCCGGCCATCGAACTGCCCCGCCTCGGCTGACCCACCGGAGTGCGGCCTGCGGCGCCCTCACCGAGTGGACCCACCGGACCGCCCCCGGCGCCGCAGCAGCAGAAGTCCGCCCGCGAGAGCGGTGATCCCGGTCGCGGCGGTCCAGGCGACGACGTCCGTCGTACCGGTCGCGGCGAGATCGTCGCCCTTGCCACCCTGGGGAGTCGCGCCGGCCGGAGGCGACGCACTCGCCCCGCTGAAGCTCGCGCTCCCACTCGGACTCGCGCTCGGACCGGGGCTCGGAGTCGCACTCACGCTCTCCCTGTCTCGGGTGAACGCCAGTGTCCCGAAGCCCAGTTGGTCGTATCCACCGCTGTTGGGGCCGTAGTCGCCGCCGCCGCCCTCGGGGGACGCCTGGGCGGCGATACGGGTCAGGTAGGTCGCGGACAGGCCACGGCGTCCGGTGTAGTGGTTGGCGATCATGGCCCAGATCGGGCGGGTCATCGCCGGGTCCACGCCGGCCGCGGCGGTCGCGCTCTCGCTGCCCGACCACCCGTTGACGGCGCCCTTCCTGCGGGTGTTCGCCGTGTAGGGAACCTCGCCGCCCATGCTCCACTTGGCGACGTACTGGGCGCCCTTGAGGAAGCGGCTGTCGTCGTAGCCGTACAGGTCGATGCCCTGGTTCCAGGCCATCTCGCAGACCGTTCCCATCAGGCCGACGCCGAGCAGCGCGTGGCCCTGGTCGCGGCCCGCCTCGACCCATTCGCCGAGCCCCTGGTCGTCGTACACGACCGGGATGGCGTTCTTGACCGATCCCATACCGGCGCCGTGCTTGAAGTACTCGACGGCACGGTCGATCCTGGCGCGGTCGTCGCAGAGGATGCCGATGGCCAGGACGCAGGCGATGGCCGTGAGGTCCCAGTTGGCCCAGTAGTTGGTGATGACGGCGCCGTTGTGGTTCGCCAGGAAGTCCTCGCTGAGCGGATGAAAGACGTCCAGCATCATCCTCTGGAAGCGGGCGAGGTCGAAGTCCGCGTGGTCGCGGACGAGTTCGGCCGCGTTGGCGAACTGGTAGCCGTACAGGCCCGCGGCGAGGAACCGGTCGGCCGAGCCCGCCAGCTCGGTCAGCTTCGCCGACCAGGCGTTCAGGATCGTGACGGCGGTGTCTCCGTACACGCTCTCACCGGTGACATGCCACCGCAGGGCGTTCTGGTAGGCCGCGTGGATGTCGTTGTAGAGGATCGCGTAGTTCTGCGGCGAGCCGGAGCCACGGTAGACCGTGGCCTGCGGGTTGGCCGTCCAGCCGCTCTGCGCATGCCGGTTGGCGGTCAGCCGCGCGAAGCCCGCGGTGTAGGGCGCGGCCCCGGCCTTCACCTTCTTCGCCATCCGGTCCAGATCCGTCCGGGTGTGCAGCATGCCCGGGTGTACGAGACTCGCGCCGGCCGCCGTGGCCTGCGGGGCGGTGAGAGTCGTCCCGATGGCGACGGCGCCCGCTGTCGCACCGGTGTACTTCAGCATGCCGCGACGGCTGATCCGTGTGTTCAAAGCAACGGTCCTTGGCTCTGGGGGGTGAGGTGCTCTCGGAGATACGGAGAGGAGACGCGCCCCAGGGACGCCGATAACGAAAAAGCGGGTTACCCAACCGCGGCAGGCGGTCGACATAATGCTGGAGTGACCTTCGCCTCACCTCACTCCGGCTCGACCCCCAACTCTCCGTCCGCGCAACGCTTTCCGGTCGTGATCGTGGGTGCCGGGCCCGCCGGACTCACCGCCGGGAACATCCTGCGGGCCGCCGGCATCGACTGCGTCGTGCTGGAGACGGAGAGCCGCGAGTTCATCGAGCAGCATCCCCGGGCCGGGTTCATCGAGGAGTGGGCGGTCCGTGCGCTCCGACAGCGGGGCCTGGCCGACACGTTGCTGGAGCGGGCCGGTACGCACACGAGGTGCGAGTTCCGGTTCGGCGGCCGCCGCCATCGCTTCGAGTACGCCGAGTTGTCGGGCCACCGCCACTTCGCCTATCCCCAGCCGCTGCTGGTGACGGACCTGGTGCGCGAGTACGCGGACGTACGCGGCGGCGACATCCGGTTCGGTGTCCGGGACGTACTCGTGCACGACCTGGACACCGACCGGCCCGCGGTGTCCTACGTCTCAGCAGAGACGGGTCAACGGGAGTATGTGCAGGGCGAGTTCATTGCCGGGTGCGACGGCGCCCGTGGTGTGACCCGTACGGCGATTCCGGCGACGCACACCCGCGTCGCGCGACACGACTACGGCATCGGCTGGCTGGCCCTGCTCGCCGAGGCGCCGCCGTCCAACGACTGTGTGATGTTCGGTATCCATCCGCGCGGCTTCGCCGGGCACATGGCCCGTGGCCCCGAGGTCACCCGCTACTACCTCGAGTGCCCGCCCGGAGACGTCCCGGAGAACTGGCCGGACGACCGCGTCTGGGCCGAACTGCGCGAACGGCTCGGCGCGTTGGGAGCGCCGCCGCTCAACGAGGGCCGTCTGATCGAGAAGCGCGTCCTCGACATGCACAACTACGTGGTGGAACCCATGCAGTTCGGGAGGCTGTTCCTGGCCGGCGACGCGGCCCATCTCACCGCCCCCATCGCCGCCAAGGGAATGAACCTGGCCCTGCACGACGCCTTCCTGCTCGGCGACGCACTCGTCGACTACCTCACGAAGGGCGACCCCGACGGCCTGAACGGCTACTCGCAGGCGTGTCTGCGGCGCGTCTGGCAGTACCAGGAGTTCTCCCTGTGGCTGTCCGACATCTACCACGGTGCGTCGTCGGGCGACCCGTTCCGCTCCGGCACGTCCCTCGCCCGCCTCCGTCGCATCCTCAACTCCCCCGCAGCCGCAGCCGCGTTCGCCGACGTGTACATAGGCAAGGACGCCGACCACTGAGGCCGTCGCAGGTTACCGCCGCCTGACGTCAGTTGACGCCCAGCCCCGCCACCACCACCGCGCCCGGAAGCCCGGCGAACGCCTTTCCGGGCACCAGCAGTTTGCCCCGTCGCCGCCCGCTGCCGACCAGCACCCAGGGAAGGTCGGCGACGGCCGAGTCGACCAACAGGGGCCAGGAGTCCGGGAGCCCGATCGGCGTGATCCCTCCGTACTCCATGCCGCTCTCCCCGACGGCCGTGTCCATCGGCGCGAACGAGGCCTTGCGGGCACCGAGTTGGCGACGTACCACGCCGTTCACATCGACCCGGGTGGTGGAGAGGACGAGACACGCGGCAAGGGTGGTCTCGCCGCCGCGTTTGCCGGCCACGACCACACAGTTCGCCGACTGATCGAGCAGCTCCCGTCCGTAGTGCTCCACGAAGACGGCGGTGTCCGCCCATGCCGGGTCGGTGTCCACGTACAGGATCTGGTCGGCGGGCAGACTGGCGGACCAGTGGCGTACGGCGTCGGCGACCGGGCGGACGAGTTCACCGAGGCAGTCGGGTGCGGGGGTGGCGGTGTCGAAGTCTCCGATGGGGGCGCGCATGACGGCACGCTAACAGCCGTGGGCAGGCCCCTGCCGGGCGTCTCAGCTCACCGGCGGGACCGACACCGACATCATCATCTCCAGCGGTACGGCGCCGTCGTTGCCGTACGTATGAGGGACGTTGGCCTCGAAGGTGGCGCTCGCGCCCTCCGGGACACGATGTTCGACTCCGTCGACCGTGAGCGTCAGTTCGCCCGCCGTGACGTGGAGGATCTCGAACGTGCCCGCCGGATGCGGGTCGGACGGGCTGCTGTCGCCGGGCATGAGACGCCAGTCCCACAGTTCCAGCGGGCCCGGCGCCTCGGTGCCCGCGAGGAGCCGGTTGTAGCTGCCGGCGTCGGTGTGCCACAGCCGTACGGCCTGGTCGGCGGAGACGACCCGGACCTTCGTGCCCTGTTCGTGGTCGAGCAGGGTGGTGATGCTGACGCCGAGCGCGTCGCCGATCTTCACGACCGTGCCGAGGCTGGGGTTGGTTCGGGCCTGCTCGATCTGGATGAGCATGCCGCGGCTGACCCCGGCACGGGCGGCGAGCGCCTCCAGGGTGAAGCCGCGTTCGGCGCGCCAGCGCTTCACGCTGCGCGCCAGGGACTGGGTCAGCAGGTCGAGGTCCGACAACGTTCCGTCCAAGTTCTCGTCCGACACTCTCGTTCGGCCTTGTTTTCGGCCCTGTCTTCAGCACCTCATCCTGCCGCACTCGCCAGAGTGCAAGATTATGGATGACATAGTTCAGTTCACTGCACTACCGTGTGGTGCACCGAATTGTTCACTCCACTGTACTGCGAGGCGCCCTCATGACCGCACTCTTCGCCCTGGTCACCAGCCTGCTCTGGGGCCTGGCCGACTTCGGCGGCGGGCTGCTGACCAGGCGAATGTCCGCGCTGACGGTGGTCGTCGTCTCGCAGTCGATCGCGGCGGCCGTACTCGGCACGGTCGTGATCGCGACCGGCGGCTGGAGCGAGGCCGGCCCGCGGCTGTGGTTCGCGGTCGCCGCGGGCCTGGCCGGACCGGTGGCGCTGCTCTCCTTCTACAAGGCGCTCGCCCTGGGCCCGATGGGGGTCGTCTCCCCGCTCGGCTCTCTCGGCGTCGCCGTCCCCATCAGTGTCGGGCTCTTCCTCGGCGAGCGCCCCGGGCTGATCCAGTTCGCGGGAATCGCGGTCGCCGTCGTCGGGGTCGTGCTCGCGGGCGGGCCGCAGCTCAGGGGTGCGCCCGTGCAACGGCAGGCGATCCTGCTCACCCTGCTCGCGGCATTCGGCTTCGGCACGGTCTTCGCCCTGATCGCGGAGGCATCGACCACACTCACCGGCCTGTTCCTAGCACTCTTCGTGCAGCGCGTGACGAACGTGGCAGTCGGCGGCGCCGCGCTGCTCGTCGCGGTCCGGCGGGGCGGCGCCGCGCTCCCGGCGGGCGGCTTCCCCTGGCAGACCCTCCCGGCGCTCGCCTTCGTCGGCCTCGCCGATGTCGCCGCCAACGGCACCTACTCGATCGCGGCCCAGCACGGCCCGGTCACCGTGGCCGCCGTACTCGCCTCGCTCTACCCGGTGGTCACCGCCCTCGCGGCACGCGGATTCCTCAGCGAACGCCTGCGCACGGTCCAGGCGGCGGGCGCGGGCCTCGCCCTGGTGGGCACTCTTCTGCTGGCGACGGGCTGAGCCCCGGTCACCGCAGCGGCCCTGATCAGGACTCGGCGCGTACGTCCCCGGCGTGCTCCTCGGCGGCCGGCTCCGCAAGCCGTGCCACCGCCCCCGCGTCCAGCGCCGCCAGCGCCCGCAACTGCTCCGGGGTGATCCCCTCGGGGATCGGTGTCGGAGCCGGGGTCCGCAGCGGCGGCAGCCAGCCCTCGGCGGGCGTCCAGCGGCGTACGACCCTGGCCGGAGCCCCCGCCACCACCGCGTGGTCGGGCACCGTGCCGCGTACCACCGCGCCGGCCGCCACCACCACGTTCCGCCCGATCCGCGCCCCCGGCAGGATCACCGCACCGGTTCCGATCCAGCAGCCCGGGCCGATCTCCACCGGCTCCATACGAGGCCACTGCTTCCCGATGGGCTCGTGCGGATCGTCGTACGAATGGTTGGTGGACGTCACATACACATACGGCCCGAAGTAGCAGTCACTGCCGATGGTCACCGTCGTGTCGGCGATGACATGGCTGCCGCGACCGAGGACAACACCGTCGCCGATGCGCAGTATGGGATCGGGACCGAGTTCGAGGTCCGGCATCAGACCTGCCGTCAGGGTCACCTGCTCACCGACGATGCAGTGGGAGCCCAGCTCGATCCAGGGCTCGCCGAAGACCGTGCCCAGCGGGAAGGCGAGCCTGGTACCTGTTCCCAGTGCCCGGAAGCGCAGCCGCCCAGGATGCTCGGCGGTCACCGAACCCGTGCGCTGCACCCAGGCCCAGCCCGCGTGCACCGCGCGCTGCGCCAGCCGACGCCGCCATGACGAGAACGTGTTCTTGGGCTTGGGCACCCGCACACCGTACTCACGGCGGGGCGGGCCCCGTGTGCCGCACACCTGTGATCTTCGCCCTACGGAGGTGGCGTACGGTCTGGGGTATCGAGGACCAGGAGGCGAGATGGCGCACAGGGCGTTGATCACCGGCATCGGCGGCAGGGAACCGAAGGTGGACGTGGAGGCGTTCGTGGCGCCCACGTCCTCGGTGATCGGGGAGGTGACCCTGGCGGCGGGCGCGAGCGTCTGGTACGGCGCGGTGCTGCGCGGCGACGTCGAGGGGATCTCCGTCGGCGCCCGGAGCAACATCCAGGACAACTGCACGCTGCACGCCGACCCGGGCTTCCCCGTGACCATCGGCGAACGCGTCTCCGTCGGCCACAACGCGGTGGTGCACGGGGCGACGGTCGGGGACGACTGTCTGATCGGCATGGGCGCGACGGTGCTCAACGGCGCGGTGATCGGCGCGGGGTCACTGGTGGCGGCACAGGCCCTGGTACCGCAGGGTATGGAGGTCCCGCCGGGGGTGCTGGTGGCGGGGGTGCCTGCCAGGGTTCGGCGTGAGCTGACCGTGGAGGAGCGGGAGGGGATTTCGCTGAACGGCACGATGTACGCGGAACTGGCGAAGGCCCACCGGGAAGTGCACGGGGACTGGAGCGCCCCGGCGGGGGCGCGGGGCTGCGTCGATGTGTGAGCCCGCCGCGTGCGCGAGACAGGCCCCGGTCAGCCCGTGCGCAACGTCACGTCGCAGCCCCCACGGTCTCCACTTCGGCCGCCCGCGAAGCTGACTTCGCCCTGCGCCTGAGCACAAGCATCGACGCGACGCCGATCAGCACCGCCAGCACCAGCCCCACCCACGAGAACCGCTTCAGCCAGGACTCCGCGACAACACCCACGTAGTAGATGACGGCCGTCGTACCGCCCGCCCAGAGAATCCCGCCGAACACGTTGGCGATGAAAAACTTCCAGTACGGCATCCGAAGCACACCCGCCAGCGGCCCCGCGAAGATCCGCAGCAGGGCGACGAAGCGGCCGAAGAAGACGGCCCACATGCCCCACTTCTCGAAGGACCGCTCGGCGGTGGCGATGTGCCCCTCACCGAAGTGCTTCGGGAACCTGCCCCCGAGCCAGGCCAGCAACGGCCTGCCGCCCTTGCGGCCGATGGCGTAGCCGATGGAGTCGCCGATGACCGCGCCGGCACTCGCGCAGGCCCCGAGGACGAACGGGTCGATCTCGCCGTGCTGGGAGGCGAGCAGCGCGGCCGAGACCAGAATGATCTCGCCCGGCAGTGGAATACCCAGGCTCTCCAGCCCGATGACCACTCCCACCAGCGCGTAGATACTGACCGCCGGGATCGTCTCCAGCCACTCCTGCACGTGCAACGCCGGTTTCCTTCCGATCTCGCCGACGCCCGGTATGTCTGCGTCGCCGGGAAGCCTACCGGGTCACGGTGACACCGAGGACGCCACCGAGTCCCAAAGCTCGTACTGGCGTTCCCATCCAGTGGTCGCGCTCAGGGCGTTCCCGCCCGCGGACCGGTCCGCAGCGAGAGGACCAGGCCGGGGCGGTCGGGCATCGCGGGCCAGGTCGGCGATGCCGGCTGCGCCCCGGGGATCCGCGTCGGTCATGGGCCGTCACTCCTTCTGTGGGGGAAGGTGACCGCGCCGGGGAAACCAGGACCCGCAGTGACTCGTGCCAGTCAACTGGGCGTGAGCGAACCGACAGCCGTCGTGATCGAGCCGAGCGTCTGCACCACCGGGACGACGACCGGCTGCGCCGCTTCCAGCGGCTGCGGCGGCAGCGCAGCCGGAACGGGTTCGGGCTCCTCGCAGCAGTCGTCCGCGACGTACCGTGTCTCGAACTCCCCCTCCGGAGTGGTCGTGGACGAGGGCGTGGGTGCCGGCGACCCGGGGCTCCCCGAAGTCCCCTCATCGGCACCGGGCTTCGGCTCCTGTCCCGCTTTCTGCTGCGGGCCGGATGTGCCGTCCTCGGTGTCCCTGCCGTTCTCTGCCCCGCCGCTCTCCGGCCGGTCGCTCTCCGGCCGGTCGCTCTTCTCGGCGGAGCTGTCGGACTCGGACGTCGCGGAGGCGAGCGTCCAGGTCTCGTCCGCCGACCCGGCCCTCGTCCTGACGACGACGTTCGCGCCGGCGCGGAGCGAGACGGGCGCGACAACCAGTTCCTCGCGCCAGCGCGGCAGCAGTTCGCCCTGGACGGTCAGGTCGTAGCGCACCTCGTCGGCGTCCGCCGCGGCCGACCCGACGCAACCGGAGAGGACGACTTCTCCATCGGCGGCGTGGGAGTCGAGGCACAGGCTGGGATCGGCGAGGCTGCGCAGGAGGCCGTCGTACTCGTACGACCACTGCTGGGTCGCGGCGGCCGAGCACACGGCCAGCCGGGTCCCGGCGCCGGCCTCGACCCGGCCACCCCTGATGTCCAGACACAGGCCCGTTGCGAGGTGGCGCAGCCTGCCGCGTTCCGCCATCCCGGGATACCCGGCAGGGTCGGCCGACGGAGAGTCGGCGGCCTGCGGCGGGGCGACCGCCCCGGGGTCGGCGGTGCCCGGGGAGGCGGTATCCGGACCGGCCGAGTAACCGCTCGCCGCGCCCCAGGTGGCTGTCGGCACGGTGCTCCCGTCCGACCAGCCGCGGGCGGCGAGCACGCTCGCGAGCAGCGCGAAGGACATCACACCCACCCCGACGGCCACGGCCCGCGTCCGCCTTCCCGGGAGGGCGAACCGCTCGTCGGACAGCGGGATGTGGGCCATGAGGCGATGACGGCCACCACCTCCGGGACGCCCACCGCCCCGGCCGGTCTGTCTGGGGGGAAAGGCACCCGGGCCGCCGCGCCCCGGCCGGGATTCGAGATAGCGGCGGGCTCCCCAGCCGAGCATCGCCTCGGCGAGCAGCGTGCCGAGCTCGCCTTCGAAATGGCTGAGTTGCTCGGCGGCATGCCGGCAGTGACGGCAGACCAGCAGATGCTGCTCGACATCGGGCAGGAGGGCTCCGCCGCGCCGGATCGGGACGTCGAGGAGACGGTTGTAGAAGCGGCATTCCTTGGTGGGGGCGAGTTCGCGATGGGCGTGTACACAGGTGGTCCGGAATTGTTCGCGCGCCTGCTCCAGCGCTGCCGAAGCGCTTGCGGAGTCCACCCCCAGCAGACCGGCCGGTACGGATATGGGCTCGGCCTCGACCTCGGTGTGCCACAGGAGGCACTGGGCCGCTCTCGGCAGGGCACCGAATGACCGCTCGGCCAGTTGCCGCTTTTCGGATGTCCGGGCCCTTGCCGCGCGTAGACCACGCGCACCGGTGGGTTTGCGGAGTTCCGGGAGCAGCACCGAAATACCGTCCTCGGCGGACCACTCCCGGACCGTTTCCCGTACTGCCACGAGGAGTTGGGGCCGCAGCGCCTGATTCGACTCACTGCGCTCCAGCCGGCCGAACACCCGGTGGAAGGCCGACGTGGCCGCCATGGCGGCGAGATCACCCTCGACCGCGAGACAGATGGCGGCGTAGTCGTACGTCGCCTGCCAGTGCCGTGCCAGCAGCAGAGCCACGGCGTACGCGCTCTCGCCCTCCACCCGCCCGCGCAGTTGCGCGGCCAGGTTCATGTCGGATTCCCCCGGACTCACACCAGGACGGGGAGGGTAGGGCGGGCGCGGCGGGTGAGGGGATTGCACAGAACAAATTCCTTCCAAGCCGCAGGACGGCACGACCGAATTGCACATCCACCGGAAAGCAGTGCTTGATTGGTGTGTACCTACGACTCGTCACCTATGGA
Organism: Streptomyces sp. ADMS; assembly: GCF_033441795.1. Taxonomy (NCBI): domain Bacteria; kingdom Bacillati; phylum Actinomycetota; class Actinomycetes; order Kitasatosporales; family Streptomycetaceae; genus Streptomyces; species Streptomyces sp. ADMS. The sequence goes on from NZ_JAVFVX010000029.1 coordinate 21,245, forward strand.
CTTCGGGTCGACCGGCACGGAATCCCGAGCGGGAAAAGGGGGTCTGACCTCCGCCCCCGCACGAGTTGGCCCACACTCGCACACAGGTCTCACGGGAAACAAGCAGTTCGAGTGACCGAAGTTCAAAACGAAGAGAATTCAGATGTGTTACCGGCGGTATCCGTACCGGCTTTCGAAATCACACCCCATCCGGGTGCCAAGTTGTGTGCACGAGCACCCGGATGGCACACACAATCTTCAACTTGCGGCTTCACAAGAGGCGCAGGCCGCGAAGCCCGCCCGTGACCACTCCCGGCCCACGCACAGGGTGCTCCCACCTTTCTGTCGGGGGTTTCTCATGCCCGCGCGTCAGCATGAGCCGCATGATCGAACCCCCCACCGCACCCAGGACCGTACGCAAGGCGGACGTCCCGGCGGCCGGCGGCCGGCCTCGGCACCCGCTTCCCGCCCGCGACAAAGGCGCCGCCGAAGGAGATGCTCCCGGTCGTCGACAAGCCCGCCATCCAGTACGTCGCCGAGGAGGCCACCGCGGCCGGACCGGACGACATCCTGATGGTCACCGGACGCCGCAAGCGGGCCATCGAGAACCACTTCGACAACGCGGCCGAACTGGAACAGGCATTCGCCGCGAAGGGCGACACCGCACGGCTGGACGCCGTACGTGATCCCGCGCGCCTGGCACACATCCACCACATCCGGCAGGGCGACCCGCTGGGCCTCGGACACGCGGTGCTCCGCGCCCGCAGCCACGTGGGCGACCAGCCCTTCGCGGTCCTGCTCGGCGACGACCTGACCGACCCGCGCGAGGCCCTGCTCACCTCGATGCTGGACGTGCGGTCCCGGTACGGCGGCAGCGTGTCGCGTTGCTGGAGGTCGACCCGGCGCAGATCCACCTCTACGGCCGCCCTGCCGTGGAGCCGGCCGGCGCGGACGACCTCGTGCGCGTCACGGGCCTGGTGGAGAAGCCGTCGCGCGAGAAAGCGCCGAGCCGGTACGCCGTCATCGGCCGCCATGTCCTCGACCCGGCTGTCTTCGGAATTCTGGGGCACACACCCCCGGGCCGGGGCGGCGAGACACAACGGACCGACGTCCTCCAGGAGTTGGCCACTGACGGAGCGGTCCACGGGGTCGTCTTCGACGGGCTGCGATACGACGCCGGCGACAAGGCGGACTACCTGCGCACCGTCGTCCGTCCGGCCTGCGACCGGCCGGACCCGGGGCCCGAATTCGTCTCCTGACCCAGGGGGTTCGCCGCGGGGTTCGACAGCGGAAACAGGCCGTCCATCGGCACGGGCGGCGACGGCGACGGCCGGATCGCGGTATGAGAACCGGGCACTCGGTCAACCACCTCCGGCCGACTGTCAGTTGTTCGGCCGGAGGGTCCAGATGACGGTCATCTCGCCGGTGACGGCACCGTCCTCGCGCTGAATGGCGACGGTCACCGGGAACACGGGGCGCCTGCCCTCGTCGAGTTCGGCGACGACCTCGGCGGCGGGGCGGCCGAGCGTCGCGGTGGCCCTGACGGGACCGAGCGCGATCTTCCTGAACGCGATCTCGGCGCTGACGGGCAGCGGTACGGCACGGGAGAGCTGATCGCCGAAGGCCGCGAGCACGATCGCCCCACTGGCCGACTCGCCGAGCGTGAACATGGCTCCGGCGTGCGGCCCGCCGACGTGGTTGCGGTACTCACCCTGGTCCGGCAGAGCCAGGACGGCCTTCTCGGGCGTGGTCTCCAGGTACTCGAGGTTCAGCGTACGAACCATCGGCACCGTGGCGGTGAGAAGTTCACCGATCGACATCTGGTCTGCGCTCATGCCTGCATGTTACCCACGAGTAGCCAAGTCTGGCCAGATACCGATCCCCGGACCGCCGTATCGTTACCGGCCATGTGGCCAGAACAGCAGCCGCCCGGGGGCGAGCAGAACCCGCAGGACCCGCACAATCCGCAGGTCCCGCCGCACAATCCCTACCAGCACCCGGGCCATCAGCAGCCGAACCCCTACCAGCAGCCCGGATACCAGCAGACCGGGCATCCGCAGCCCAACCCCTACCCCCAGGCCCCGCAACAGCAGCCGCAGCCGCAGCCGCAGCCGGGGTGGGGCACTCCGGCGCCGACGGGCACGCCGCAGCCGCCGTCGGGCGGAGACGGAGGCGGAAACCGAACGAAGATCACCGCGATCGTCGCGGCCACCGCGGTGGTGATCACGGCCGGGGTGACCGGCTTCCTCGTCCTGGGCGGTGACAAGGACGAGGAGGCGGGCTCCGGCGCGAAGGACAGGCCCGGCCAGTCGGCGCCCGCCTCGACGCCCGCCCCGGAATCCGCGGACCCGAGCGATTCGGCCTCCGCGTCCGCGTCTGCCTCGGACGACAACCCGCGGAGCTCCCAGGCCGAGCAGCCGACCGTCGCCGGCTGGAAGGTGGTCGTGAATCCGAAGTGGGGCACGGCCTTCGACGTACCGGCAGACTGGGAGGTGGAGTCGCCGGGCACGCTGATCGGTTTCGAGGACACCGACGCCAAGGCCGGCGCCAAGCCGCTCATCACCATGTCGGCGCCCGCGTACTACAAGTCGAAGTGGTGCGTGTCGGACGACGACAAGGACGGCCGTACGTCGGACACCGCACTCGCGGCCGTGGGCACCAAGGGCGCGAGCGGGGCGAAGAACGCCGACGAGGTCGCCCTCAACCAGGTCCCCTGGTGGGTCTACGGCGGCTACACACAGCCCGACAAGAAGAGTCTCGTCTTCGACGAGAAGGCGACGCCGTACACGACGAAGTCCGGCATCGCGGGCAGCCTCGCGCGGGCCCACTCGAAGGACACGCCGCAGACGGGTAAGTGCGCGAGCGACGGCAAGGCCATCACCTTCGGCTTCAAGAACTCGGTCGGCGACTACGTCGCGTGGAGCCTGCACGGGGCCACGGGCGTCACCGGGGAGGTTCCCGAAAAGACGATCATGCAGATCCTGAGCACGGTACGGCTGCACGGGGACCCCACCGGCGCGTGAGGGACGGGAGGAGCGCGAGGGGCGGCGTTCGGCGGATGCCGGTGACCGGCTGAAACCGGCCGGTCCGGGTCGGGGCGGTTCGGAAATGGATTGGCAAGTCGGCGGCGGGCGGCAATAGTCGGCCGGTGACCTCCGCCGACTCCCATGCTGTACGCCGGCGCCGCCCCTCCTGGGCCGGCCGCAACTACGTCCTGCTGACCGCCTCGGCGGGCGTGACGAACCTCGGCAGCAACGGAGCCCTGATCGCCGCCGCGTTCGCCGTACTGGAGGCGGGTGGCGGCGCCGGTGACGTGGGGCTGGTGGCGGCGGCCCGCACGTTGCCGCTGGTGTTGTTCCTGCTGATCGGCGGCGCGGTCGCCGACCGGCTCCCCCGGCATCATGTGATGGTCGCCGCCAACGCCCTCAACTGCCTCTCCCAGGCGGCGTTCGCGGTGCTGGTCCTGGCCGGTGAGCCACAGTTGTGGCAGATGATGTTCCTGACCGCCCTCGGCGGCACCGCGCACGCGTTCTTCGGCCCGGCGGCCGAGGGGATGCTGCTGTCCTCGGTCGAGGGCGAACACGCCGCCCGCGCCTTCGCGGTGTTCCGGATGGCGATGCAGAGCGCGGCGCTGGGCGGCGCGGCCCTCGGCGGTGCGCTGGTCGCCGTGCTCGGGCCCGGCTGGGTCCTCGCGGTGGACGCGGTGGCGTTCGCGGTCGCCGGGTCGCTGCGCTCCTTCCTTGACGTGGCTCACATCCCGGCGCGCGAGCCGGGCGGCGGGATGCTCGCCGATCTGCGGGAGGGCTGGCGGGAGTTCGCCGGACGGTCGTGGCTGTGGGCGATCGTCGTCCAGTTCGCCGTCGCCAACGCGGTCATCGGCGCGGCCCAGTCGGTCTACGGCCCGCTCGTGGCCCGCGACAGCCTCGGCGGGGCCGGGCCGTGGGGGCTGGCACTGGCCGTGTTCGCGGCCGGCACGGTCGCCGGTGCCGTGCTGATGATGCGCTGGAAACCACGCCGGCTACTGCTCGCCGGCACACTCTGCGTGTTCCCCCTCGCCCTGCCCGCCGCCGCGCTCGCCGTACCGGTTCCGGTGGCCGTGCTCTGCGCGGTGATGTTCGTGACCGGCGTGACGCAGGAGGTGTTCGGCGTGAGCTGGATGACCGCGCTGCATCAGGAGATCCCCGAGGACAAGCTCTCCCGCGTCGCCGCGTACGACTGGTTCGGCTCGGTCGCGATGCTCCCTCTCGCCACGGCACTGGCGGGCCCGGCGGAACACGCCTTCGGCCGCGCCCCGGCTCTGTGGGGCTGCGCGGCCCTGGTCGTGGTGGTGACGGCGGCGGCCCTGTGCGTACGGGACGTGCGAAACCTCACCCGGCGCACGAAGAAGGTCACCCGGGACGCGGCTCAGGAGGCCCCGGTGAAGGGTGAGTTGGAGAGCGCCGGCTGATCCCCGCCGCCGCCTTCGCCCACCGGGCGTCAGCCGATGCCGAACGCCCCCTGCGGCGGCTCCGGCGAAGGCACTGCCTCCTCGTCCCGTACGGGTGCGGCACCCCCGATGAACTCCCGTAGCGCGGGCCCGTGTTCGAGACGGGCCGGGAAGGCGTCGGAGGCGACACGGCGGGACAGGGCGGCCACATCCAGGGGGCGGTGCGCGGCGACGAGGACCGCGTTGCCGAAACGGCGGCCCCGCAGGACACCTGGCTCGGCGATCAGCGCCAGTTCCTCGAACACCACCGAGACCGTGGCGAGTTGGGAGCGCAGAAAGGCGAAGGGCGCCGCATCGGCCAGGTTGGCGAGGTAGACGCCGTCGCCGCGCAGCACCCGCCCGGCCTCTTCGGCGTACGCGAGGGACGTCAGGTGCGCCGGGACACGTGAGCCGCCGAACACGTCGGCGACGAGCACGTCGGCGCTGTCGTCCGGGGCGGCTTCGAGCCAGGCGCGGGCGTCGGCCGCGTGCAGGGCGATGCCCGCGCCGACGGGGAGCGGAAGGTGTTCGGCGACCAGATCGAGCAGCCCGCGATCGGCCTCGACGACGTCCTGCCGGGAACCGGGCCGCGTCGCGGCGACATACCGGGGCAGCGTGAGGGCACCCCCACCGAGGTGCAGCACGTCCAAAGCCCGCCCCGGCTCCGCGACGGTGTCCAGCCCATGCCCGAGCCGACGCGCGTACTCGAACTCCAGATGCGTCGGCTCGTCCAGATCGACGTACGACTGGGGAGCCCCGTCGACGGTGAGCAGCCAGGCGCGCTCACGGTCGACGTCGGGCATCAGCTTGGCGAACCCGTGATCGACGGCACGGGCAACGGGTATCGACTCGTCGTTCACTTTCTCATTGTGCCTGGCCGCAGCGCGCCCCATAGGGGCGCGGGGAACCGCGCGGCAAGCCCCCACCGGCCCCGCGGTCGCCCACGCACCGCAACCACCCTCACACGACGGCCGTCACGGTCCCCGCCCCCACGGTCCGGCCACCCTCACGGATGGCGAAACCGAGCCCGGGCTCCAGAGGCACCTCCCGTCCCAGCGAGACGGTCATGGTGACCGTCTCCCCGGGCCGCGCGACCGCCGTCTCACCGAGGTCGACATCCCCGACCACGTCCGCGGTCCGGATGTAGAACTGCGGCCGATACCCCGTCGACACCGGCGTCGTACGTCCACCCTCACGCCCCGACAGCACATACACCCGCGCGGAGAACCGGCTGCTCGGCACGACACTGCCGGGCGCCGCGACCACATGCCCGCGCCGGACCGCGTCCCGCGGCACCCCGCGCAGCAGCAGCGCCACGCTGTCCCCGGCCTGCGCCTCCTCCATCGGCCTGCCGAAGGTCTCCACGCCGGTGACGACCGTGTCCACGGCCGCGCCCGGCACTTCGACCCGGTCGCCCACCCGGACGGTGCCGCGCTCGACGGCACCCGTGACGACGGTTCCCCGGCCGGTGATGGTGAGCACGTTCTCGACCGGCAACAGGAACGGTGCGTCGACGTACCGCTCGGGCATGGGCACATACGTGTCCACCGCGTCGAGCAGCGCGTCGATCGACGCCGTCCACCGGGGGTCCCCCTCAAGGGCCTTGAGGCCGGACACCCGTACGACGGGTACCGCGTCACCGCCGTAGCCCTGCGCGGTGAGCAGGTCGCGGACCTCCAGTTCCACGAGGTCCGTCGACTCCTCGTCACCCGCGTCGGCCTTGTTGATGGCGACAACGATGTGATCGACGCCCACCTGCCGGGCGAGCAGCACGTGCTCGGCGGTCTGCGGCATGATCCCGTCGAGCGCGGAGACGACGAGGATCGCCCCGTCGAGCTGCGCGGCCCCGGTGACCATGTTCTTGACGTAGTCGGCGTGGCCGGGCATGTCGACATGCGCGTAGTGCCGGGTGTCGGTCTCGTACTCGACGTGCGCGATGTTGATGGTGATGCCCCGCGCGACCTCCTCCGGGGCGCGGTCGATCCGGTCGAACGGAACGAACGTGCCGGAGCCGCGCTCGGCGAGCACCTTGGTGATGGCCGCGGTCAGGGTGGTCTTGCCGTGGTCGACGTGGCCCATCGTGCCGATGTTGAGATGCGGTTTCGTGCGGACGTATGCCGTCTTGGACATGGCGGTACCTCGAAGCCTCTTCAGCGGTACTGGGTGATGGCCCCGGCGCGGAGAACGCGGCCGGAACGGGGACCCCGAGGAAGTTCGCCGACCCTCCCCCTGCGGGGTCCGCCGGACGATCCGGGAAGGGTCAGCTTCGGGCGCCGTCGGCAGCCACGAGGATCGGGACGGCAGCCTTCGGGGCATCCGCGACTGCGGATGCTGCGAGGAGGAAGGCGTACCGGAACATGAGGCCGATCATCGCCGACGCGGCACCGCACGTCGAATGGTTTTCCGCGGACGAGGGCGCGAGGGGCGCGGACGCCCGCCGCAGTGGCGCATGTCACGGCACGCCGTTTCCGCAGGGTGTGGGCACACGTGTCACCCGGCGCGCAGGGAGTCCCCCTCCTCGTTCCACCCTTGAGACGAACCATACGGCGATCACACATATACGTCGGTTAGTGTCGCCGGATGCTCGATGCCACCACCCGCTCTGGGGGCACCGCCACGGCCACTCCCCCGGCCATCGCCACGGAGCTCTCCCCGCTCTCCCCGGCCGTACTCGTCGTCGCCCCGCCCGGCGGCCTCGCCGCGCGCTGCACGAGAGCACTGCTCTCGCCGTGGTCGCGACTGTCACTCCTGGTGACGCTGCTCGGCGCCGCGGCGTCGTGTGTCCTGCTCTTCGAACCCCAGCGGCTGCTCGCCGACGGCTGGCCACCCCAGCTCGGCGGTGCCGCGGCGGCGGTGCTCTTCGGAGCGGCGTACGGACTGTGCACCGTGGCGTTCGTGCCGCGTCCGCTGCTGAACCTCGCGGCGGGCGCGCTGTTCGGTTCCCAGGTGGGCCTGGCCGCCGCGCTCGCGGGCACGGTCCTGGGCGCCGGCACCGCCTTCGGCCTGGGCCGCGTCCTGGGCCAGGACGCGCTGCGCCCGCTGCTGCGCGCCCGCTGGCTCCAGGCGGCGGACGGCCAGCTCAGCCGGCACGGCTTCCGCTCGATGATGGCGGCGAGACTTTTCCCCGGGGTGCCCTTCTGGGCCGCCAACTACTGCGCCGCCGTCTCCCGCATGGGGTGGCTGCCGTTTCTGCTCGCGACGGCCCTCGGGTCCGTACCGAACACCGCCGCGTACGTCGTCGCGGGCGCCCGCGCCTCGTCGCCGACCTCCCCCGCCTTCCTGATCGCGATGGGCTTCATCGCCGTCCCGGCCGCGGCGGGCGCGGTGGTGGCCTGGCGCAAGCGCCACCACCTGCGCGGGCACTGACGCCAGGCCCGGAAGCCGCGCAGTCACTCCCTGGGCATCCTCCCTAGGGGGTGCCCCTGTACACGTCCAGCCGCCCGCACATCCCGAACTTCCCGTGCGCCGAAGGCTGCTCGGCCCGTACGACGGCCTCCGCGAGGTGGGACGTGTCGCCCCGTTCCAGACGGTCGAGCTGGTCGCCCGTCGCAGCGGCCGCCGCCTCGGCGCCGCGCCGCCAGCGCTCACGCCACTCGGCGAGCCGGGGCCGTACGAGAGCCGCCGCCGCCTCGTGGAAGGCGGCCAGAGCCTCCGGCCCCTCCGCGTCCCGCAGCGCCCGATACCCCTCAAGGGCGAGGTCGCGCCGGGCCCGGGCGACCCGTTCCTGCTCGGCAACGGGCACGCCGGCCGGGATCACGGTCGCGGCGGCGTACGTCTCCGGGTCGGTCAGGTACTTCGGCGGCAGCGTGAGCACGGCGTCCCCCGCCTCCGGCAGCCCGCTGTTCTGCATGAGGACGGTGATGCGCAGTTCGTCCTCGTTGACCAGCCGGTGGATGGTGCCGGGCGTGAACCAGGCGACCGTGCCCGGGGCGAGCGGCGTCACCTCGTACCCGGACGTCGTGAGTGTCTGCACCGCGCCCCGCCCTCCCGTGACGACGTACGCCTCCGAACAGGTCAGATGCATATGGGGAGTTCCGCCGCACACACCGTCGGCGGCCGGCCAGTCGTAGACGGAGAGGTGCGAGACGGCGACACCGCCCGGCAGTCCGGCGAAGGCCGTTCCGTCGGGTCCCTGGCTCACCACGGGTGCTCCTCCAGGTACTTGGCGACGCCCTCGCGCTCCCACTCCCCGTCGGCGACGACGACCCGGTAGCGTCGGGTGAGTGTGTCGCCGGGCGCGAGCTCCAGTTCGTCGTGGAAGGCCCAGGAGGGGGCGACGGCGGCGAACGGCTCGTTGCGCACGAACCAGTGGGCGGGATGGGCGCCCCCGGCCCCCAGGTGGTCGTTCTCGGGCGCGTGGGCGAAGACCAGCGTGGCGTGGCCGTCGGCACCGTCGAACTCGCCGGAGTACGCCAGCCACGGCGCCTGCTCGCCCATCAGCCCGGGCCCCTCCGAGTCGGGGCCGAGGACGCGCCCGTCCCGGAAGGCGCGCGGGCCGCGCCAGAACAGGCCGGTGTAGCCCGCCGCCTCGCGCCCGGCGGTGGTGGGGCTGCCGAAGAGCAGCGGCTCGTCACGCCGGTTGGTGATCGCGCTCGTCCAGGTCAGCGCCCAGGAACCGGCCGCCGGATCGACGTCGTGCACCTCGACCCGCCGCTCCTCCTCGGCCCACAGGTCCCCGCTGTACGGGTGCCAGGTGAGCCGCTCCGCGATGACGACCCGGCCCGCGTCCGAGGCGACCTCGTCGAACGCGACGTGGGCCATCGAGCCGACGCGCTCGGGGAGGGCGAGATATCCCTCGCCGTGCACATAGGTGTTGCCGCCCCACAGGTTCGACCCCGACAGGTGCGAGGCCGTCAGCTGCAGGCCCTTGTGCCAGCGGTGGTCGTTGGGCCGGTAGTCGGTGACGACGCTGCCGGCGAGCGTCCGGATCGGGTGCAGATACGGCTTCGGCGCCTCCCAGGCCGCCTCCGCCCCGTACACGTAGCTGAACAGTTCGACCCCGGTGACGGGTTCGGTCACGGTGATGCGGTCGCCGTGCGCGTGGACGATGCGCAGGTCCTTGGACGTGGTCACGCGGACGCCTCCTCGGTAGCGGTTCCGGGAACATCGCCATAGTCATCGTCGTCGTCATCGGGCGTGGGCGCCCAGCCGGGCGCGCCACCGTGCAGCGCGGCGTAGTAGGGGTCGCCCGGCCCGATGTCGCCGACCTTGACGGTCGTGTCCGTGAAGGCGGACCTGTACAGCGCGGTGATCAGTTCCAGGCTGGTGCGCCCGTCCGCGCCGCTGCTGCGCGGCCGTTCACCGGCGCGCATGCTCGCGACCAGCTCGCGCAGCTGCGCGAGGTGCGAACTCGGCACATCCGCACCGAAGTCCCGCCAGGCGGCGACCTCCGCCTCCGGCACGTCCGGCGCAGGGGTGATGGTCCAGTTGGCGTTGGAGTGCCCGTACAGATGGGTCAGCTCGACGGTGGCGCGCTCGCAGTCGATACGGATACGGCTGACCTCGTCGGGGCTGAGCACACTGTTGACGACGGTCGCCAGCGCGCCGTTCGCGAACCGGACGAGCGCGGTGGAGACGTCCTCGGTCTCGACGTCGTGGACGAGCCGCCCGGCCATGCCCCGCACCTCGCTCCACGGTCCGAGCAGGTCCAGCAGCAGATCCATCTGGTGGATGCCGTGTCCCATGGCGGGCCCGCCGCCCTCGGTCTGCCAGCGCCCGCGCCAGGGCACGGCGTAGTAGGCGGTGTCGCGGTACCAGGTGGTCTGGCAGTGCGCCACGAGCGGCCGGCCCAGGGCCCCCTCGGCGAGCAGCCGCCGTACGTGGGTGGAGGCGGAGCCGAAGCGGTGCTGGAAGACGATCGAGGCGTACGGGCCGCCTGCGAGCCCCTCTTCCGCCTCGATGGCGTCGAAGTCGGCGAGCGTCGGCACCGGCGGCTTCTCGCACCACACCCAGGCCCCGGCGCGCAGCGCGGCGACGGTCTGCTCGCGGTGCAGGGTGGGCGGCGTGCAGATGGTGACCAGGTCGGGCCGCTGTTCCCGGAGCATCTCCTCCAGGTCGGTGTACGCGTGCGGAATCCCGCTCTCCGCGCAGAACGCCTTCACCGCGCCGGCGTTGATGTCGACCGCGGCGACGACCTCCGTCTCGCCCTCGTCGGCCAGTTGGGCGAGCGCCGGCAGATGCGACCCCCGCCCGATCGCGCCCGCTCCGATGACGGCGGCCCGGATACGACGGCCGGTGAGGGGAGGGAGAGGGGCGAGTGAGGCCGGTGAGGTCAGGCCGCCCTGAGGAGCGATCCCTGGGGCGGCGGGGGAGGTGCCGGGACTGGTTGCGGATGTGGTCATGTGCGTGATCAGCACTCCATCGGACGCGATGTCTGACGTGGGCCAACGCGTGATGACTCCGGACCCTCCGGGGGCAGCAAGCGCTTTCTCTTCGCTGGCAACGTATGTTCCGTCCGAGCGGTCGGTCAACACCACGGCGAGGGTGTCCACGGGGTGGATGGCGCGGGGTGGGCGACAGGGGAACCCCGCCCTTTGCAACCCCTTGACCCGGGCCCCTGTGCTCGGCCTGTCACCGGAGGCCGCTAGGCTGCCCCCAACACACCTGATCTCCGCCGCCCTTCGCTTCGCGCGCGGGGGCCCGGTGTGTCCGTCGGCCCTTCCACGATCAGCGCTTGGACCACGTAACTTCATGTCTTGGTTTGAATCTCTCATCCTCGGACTCGTCCAGGGGCTGACCGAGTTCCTCCCCGTCTCCTCCAGTGCGCACCTGCGTCTGACGGCCGCGTTCTCCGGCTGGGAGGACCCGGGTGCCGCCTTCACCGCGATCACCCAGCTGGGCACGGAAACGGCGGTGCTGATCTACTTCCGCAAGGACATCGGACGGATCCTCTCGGCGTGGTTCCGTTCGCTCACCAACAAGGCGATGCGCAGCGATCACGACGCCCAGATGGGCTGGCTGGTGATCATCGGCTCGATCCCGATCGGTGTCCTCGGAGTCACGCTCAAGGACCAGATCGAGGGGCCGTTCCGGGATCTGCGGATCACCGCGACGATGCTGATCGTGGTGGGCATCGTCATCGGCATCGCCGACCGGCTCGCGGCGCGCGACGAGACCGGCGGGAAGCACCGGGCGGCCAAGGAGCGCAAGGGCCTGAAGGACCTGAACGCACGGGACGGTCTGATCTTCGGCCTGTGCCAGGCGATGGCACTGGTCCCCGGCGTCTCCCGGTCGGGCGCGACCATCAGCGGCGGCCTGTTCATGGGCTACACCCGCGAGGCGGCGGCCCGCTACTCCTTCCTGCTGGCCGTCCCGGCCGTACTCGCCTCGGGCGTGTTCGAGCTCAAGGACGTGTCGGAGGGCGGCCATGTCTCCTGGGGCCCGACGGCCTTCGCGACGGTGGTCGCTTTCGCGGTCGGATACGCGGTGATCGCGTGGTTCATGAAGTTCATCAGCACGAAGTCGTTCATGCCGTTCGTCTACTACCGCATCGCCCTCGGCATCGTGATCATCGCCCTGGTGGCGACGGGTGCGCTGAGCCCGCACGCGGCAGAGTCGTCGGGCTGACGTCACGGCGGTTCCGGCGACCGTGACCAACCACATACCTCGTCAGTAGCCACTTGGTAGCGCACTGTCAGTCCCTGCCCCTACGCTGGTGCGCATGTCCCCCGAATCCGTGGCCCCTGGTTCCGTGCGGTCTGCTGCCGCGTTGAACGAGCAGATCCGTGCGCTCTGGCTCCGCGCGGGCGGTTCCCTCTCGGCCCAGGAGCGGAAGGAGTACGAACTGTTGGTGGTCAGGTGGGCCGCGGCGATACGCGGCGAGATCATCGAGGCAGCCTGACCGCGAGCCGGTCGCCGGCAGAACAGGGCGCGTGCGGGACGCCCCGCTCTGCTGATCCGTCTCTTCCCCTCCCGACCCGCCAGGCAGCGTCACCGCCCGCCCGACACCCGCAGCACAGCGCCCGTCGCGTACGAGGATTCCGCGGACAGCAACCAGGCGATGGCTGCGGCGACTTCCTCGGCCAGCCCCGGTCTGCGGAGCGGAATCGTCGCGGACGCGCGCTGCGCCCGGCCCGGGTCGCCCATCGTCGCGTGCATCTCGGTGTCGATGATGCCCGGGGCCACCGCGTTGACGCGGATGCCGTCCGGACCGAGTTCCTTCGCCAGACCCACGGTCAGCGCGTCGACCGCGGCCTTGGTCGCCGCGTAGTGGACGTAGTCGCCGGGGCTGCCGAGGGTGGCGGCCGCCGAGGACACATTCACGATCACGCCGGCCCCCCGGGCCGTCATGGCCCGCGCGGCCCGGCGCGAACACAGCAGCGTGCCCAGCAGGTTGACCTCCACCACGCGCCGCAGATCGGCCGGCTCCGCGTCGGCGAGCCTGCCCAGAGGGCCGGTCACCCCTGCGTTGTTCACCAGCCCCGTGACAGGCCCGAGCCGCTCCTCCACCGTGTCGAAGAGCCGGTCCACTTCGGCCTCGACCGCGGTGTCCACCGGCACCGTCACACAGCGGACCCCCGCCGCCCGCACCCCCGCCGCGACCGATTCGGCGGCGCGGACGTCCCGCACGTACCCCACCGCGACGTCGTGACCGTCCGCCGCGAGCCGCAGACAGGTCGCGGCACCGATCCCCCGACTGCCGCCCGTGACCACCGTGACCGACGACCCGCTCATGGGCTTGTCTCCCTGTCTCGCCGTTCCGCACCCGGTCTACGGTCGCAGGTGCGCAAGCACATCCTCGTCGAGCGGGAAGGGCCGCTCCACCGGCAACAGCCCGGCCGCACGGTCCAGTCGACCCGCCCGCACCAGCCCGTGAACCTCGGTGGCGAGCGGCGTCACGTCCTCGATCCCGACGATCCACTCGTCGGCGTACAGCGCCGCCGCCTCCCCGGAAAGCCCCAACTGCAGGGACCGGTACGGCAACGGATTCAGCCGTAGATCACGCTCGGGGTCCCACTGCACCCGCGCCGACGCCCGCCTCAACTGCCGCTTCCAGGCGCCCTGGTCATCGTGCAGACCGGGAACGTAGTGCGACAGACACGCGTTGCGCAGTGCCCGGACGAACCCGTCCCGGCTGATCTCGACGGCCAGCACGGTCTCCTGGCCCTCCTTCGTGCCCCATCCGCAGCGGTACATCATCCAGGTGAAGGAGGGCTTGATCCATGTCATCCGGTCCCGCTTCCACGCCACCGGAAAACGGCCGTCGCGTGCCGCGGCGAGCCCGATCTCCGGGCGGTAGGCCTGATAGACGGTCACCGTGGACGCTGTGTGGCGGGCGCGCACGCGGAACTTGGGTTCCTGTTCGCCGGAAACTTCGGAATGGACATCGGGAAGAGTGACTGTCTGATCATTCACGCGACCAGCTTGGGAGCCGGACACGCCCATCGGCCACCGAATATCCGCACTTCCCTTGGCTCCGCCCGCCTCGTACCCAACACTGAGCCGATGACGCAGCGTGTGGAGCTCGCGACCGTGATGGACAGGCTCTCCCTCGACGGACTCGTCACCGAGTACGCGGTGGCAGTCGACGACGGCGACTGGGAGGCGTACATGGGACTGTTCGCGCCGGACGGGCGGGCGGACTACCGTTCGGCCGGCGGTATCGAGGGGGACGCCCAGCAGGTCGCCGGGTGGCTCGCGCAGAGCATGGAACTGTTCCCGATGCGACAGCATCTGATCGTCAACCGCAGGGTCGGCTTCGGTGTCCTGGACCAGGACACCGGCGACACGGCCCGTGTCCAGGCCGACTACATCAACCCCATGCGCCTCGCGGACCGAGGTGGCGCAGGCGACTCCACCGCACCCGACTTCGTGTGCGGTGGCCGGTACGCCTTCGGGCTGATCCGTACGGCGGACGGCTGGCGGTTGCGCGAGGTGGTCGTGGAGGAGAAGTGGCGCCGCGCGCCGAAGGCCGCCCGGGAACCGGCACGTGGCTGACCTCTTCCCCGCCCCGGACAACCCGCCATGGGCCGTACGAGGAATCCGCCGCCCCTGGCCGGAGTCCTTCTGGCCCGAGATCGTCCCCACCACGCACACTTGACCCACCGGCTGGGTAACCGACCGGGAAGCGACCGGGAAGCCGACTGGTAGGAGGCGCCGTATGAAATTGCCCGGCCACTGGATCGCCTCCCCGTGGCGACGTTCGGTCGCCGCCGCGCTGGCCGGTGCTCTGCCGATGTTCGCCTTCCCGGCGCCGGCGCTGTGGTGGTTCGCGTACGTCGCGCTCGTGCCCTGGATTCTGCTCGTCCGGTCCGCGCCGACCGGCAGACGGGCGGCGTACGACGGCTGGTTCGGCGGCCTCGGGTTCATGCTCGCCGTGCATCACTGGCTGCTGCCGAGCCTGCATGTGTTCACCCTCGTCATCGCGGCGCTGCTGGGCGCACTGTGGGCGCCCTGGGGCCTGCTCGTGCGCCGGTTCCTGGCGGGCCGGCCCTCGGCCGGGCGGATCGCCGCAGGGCTGGTCGTCCTGCCGTCGGGGTGGCTCATGGTCGAGCTGGTCCGCTCGTGGCAGGGGCTGGGCGGGCCGTGGGGCATGATCGGATCCAGCCAGTGGCAGGTGGCGCCCGCGCTGCGGCTGGCATCGGTCGGCGGAGTGTGGCTGCTCAGCTTCCTGGTGGTGGCCGTGAATGTCGCGGTCGCCGTCCTGGTCGCGGTGCGCGAGTCCCGGGTGCCGGCCGTGGCCGGGCTCGTCGCCACCGCCGCCGTGACCTCCGCGGTCTGGGTCTGGTCACCGCGTCCGGAGTCGGACGGCCGGGTACGGATCGCCGTCGTACAGCCGGGCATCGTCGACGGGGCCGGCAGCGCCGAGAAGCGCATCGCACGCGAGGAGGCCCTCACCCGCGGGCTGGCCGGCCAGGACGTGGATCTGATCGTCTGGGGCGAGAGCAGCGTCGGCTACGACCTCGCCGACCGCCCCGACCTGGCTGCACGGCTTGCGTCGCTCTCGCGCACGACCAGGACCGACATCCTCGTCAACGTGGACGCCAGGCGCTCCGACCGGCCCGGCATCTACAAGAGTTCGGTGCTCGTCGGTCCGGACGGCCCCACCGGTGACCGGTACGACAAGATGCGGCTTGTGCCGTTCGGTGAGTACGTTCCGGCACGTTCACTGCTGGGCTGGGCCACCTCCGTCGGCAAGGCGGCGGGCGAGGACCGCAGGCGCGGCAGCGAGCAGGTGGTGATGAACGTCGGGGACGGACTGCGCATCGGGCCCATGGTCTGCTTCGAGTCGGCGTTCCCGGACATGAGCCGCCATCTCGCCCGGGACGGCGCCGAGGTGCTGATCGCCCAGTCCGCGACCTCGTCGTTCCAGCACAGCTGGGCCCCCGAGCAGCACGCCTCGATCGCGGCCCTGCGCGCGGCCGAGACCGGCCGCCCCATGGTGCACGCCACGCTGACCGGCGTCTCCGCCGTCTACGACCCGAGGGGCGAGCTCGTCGGCTCCTGGCTCGGCACCGGCGCGAGCACCTCGGCGGTGTACGACGTACCGCTGGCCCGGGGTGTCACGCCGTACGTCCGCTTCGGCGCCTGGCCGGTGCACACTGCCGTACTCGCCCTCGTCGTCCTGGGTGCGGTCGAGGGCAGCCGCGTCCTCAGACGGCGCCGGTCCGCTCTCCCACGGCTCGCACCACCTGCTCGCACAGTTCATGAGTCGCCAGCGCGTCCCGGGCGCTGAGCACCTTTCCCGCCCGCACGGCGCCGAGGAACACGAGCACGGCCTGTTCGATGCCGCGCTGGCGCGCCACCGGCACCCAGTCACCGCGCCGCCGTACGGTCGGCTGCCCCTTGTGGTCGATCACCTCGGCGAGGTTGATCACCTGACGTTTGGTGTCCTGACCGGACACTTCGAGGATCTCCTCGGCCGAGCCGCTGAGCCGGTTCATCACCCCGAGCGCGGTGAATCCGTCCCCGGCGAGCTGGAGCACCACGTGGTGCAGCAGGCCGCCCTCCGTGCGGGCGCGCACGGTCACGTCGTCGACCGGGCCCGGCACCAGGAACCGCAGGGTGTCCACGACGTGGATGAAGTCGTCGAGGATCATCGTCCGGGGTTCCTCGGGCAGCCCGATGCGGTTCTTCTGCATCAGGATCAGCTCGCGTGGGTGGTCGGCGCACTGGGTGTACCCGGGCGCGAAGCGCCGGTTGAACCCGACGGCGAGCGAGACGGCACGCTTCTCCGCCAGCGTCACCAGCCGCTCGGAGTCGGCGAACTCGTAGGCGAGCGGCTTGTCCACGTACGTCGGTACGCCCGCCTCCAGCAACCTGGTCACGATCTCCGGGTGGACAGTGGTGGGGGCGTGCACGAAGGCCGCGTCGAGGCCCTGGGCGATCAGATCGTCGAGGCCGGCGTGGCGCTGCCCGGCCGGCAGCCGCAGTTCGTCGGCGACCCGGGCGAGCGTCGCCGGTGTGCGGGTCTGAAGGTGCAGTTCGACGCCGGGGCGGCTGCCGAGCACCGGCAGATACGCCTTCTGCGCGATGTCACCGAGTCCGATGCAGCCGACCTTCACGGGGTCTCCTTCAGAGGTTGCCTGCCAGGGTCATGCCGGAAGCATACGGCGGCCGGAGGCTTCGCCGGCCGGCCGAGCCGCCGGCGAACGCGTGGTGGGGGCGGTCGCGGTGGGCGACCATTCCTGCATGACGACACAGACGCAGCGCAGTGAACCCGCCCAGAACGCCGACGAGCGCACCATGTTGGAGGGCTGGCTGGACTACCACCGTCAGACCCTGGCGTGGAAGTGCGAGGGTCTGACCGACGCCCAGCTCAGAACCGCCTCCGTGGAGCCTTCCGAGTTGTCCCTCATGGGCCTGGTGCGGCACATGGCGGAAGTGGAGCGGGGCTGGTTCCGCAAAGTACTGGTGAGCGACGATCCGGGGCCGATCTACTACACCGAGGAGGACCGGGACGGCGAGTTCCATCCGACCGAGGCGGACAGCTGGCAGGAGGCGTACGGCACCTGGCAGGCCGAGATCGAGATCGCCCGGCGCAACGCCGCGGACTTCGGCCTCGACGAACTCTCCCGCGGCAGGAGCCGGTTCACCGGCGAGCCGTTCAACCTGCGCTGGATCTACACGCACATGATCGAGGAGTACGCCCGCCACAACGGCCATGCCGATCTGATCCGCGAACGGCTCGACGGAACGACCGGCGACTGAGCCAGGCAGGCGGAGGGCGCGTGCCGGGATGGTGATGCCGTCAGCCGGGGCCGCCCCGCGCCCTCCGTACGGGGCCGGAGATCACCCGTGTGGGGCATCCAGTGCTTCTCCACGGTTCCGAATCGGGCCGGACACAGCAGAGTTGCGCGGGTGCATCGAACGACGACCACCGCAACGCTTCTGGTCACCGTGGCTGTCACGGCCCTCTCCGGCTGCGTCACGATCCAGCACCCGACCGCTCCCGGCCCGCCTCCGGCACCGTCCCAGCCGTCGGCGCCCCGTCCTGACGGCCGGGCCGAGCCGCAGATCGTGCAGGCGCCCGCCCGGGAGGCGCTGGAGCTCATCGGCCCCGACAGGGTGCCCACGCGGGCCCAGCGGGCACCGCAGGCACCAGGGGTGCCGCACCGTCCGGCCGCCGTGGCGCCCCCGCCCCCGCCGGCCGCCGCTCCGGCACCCCCGCCCCGCCGGACCAAGCCGAAGCAGCGCCCGCCGAAGCCGGACCGCCGCCACACCCAGCCCCGCGTCGAAATCCCCGACGTGTCCCGTCCGGTACGCGAGAACACGGACGTATGCGCCCTCGGCAGGAAGTACGGCGGCTGGGGCAAGGACGCCCCGCAGACGGTCATCTGCAAGGACGCGTACAAGCGTTGAGCGCGCAGAGACCGGTCTGACGCGCGAACACCTCCAGAGCCTGCAGAGCCGTTCGGAACCTCTAGGGCCGCTGTCTCGGCGGCCCCCAGGAATCCCCTTCCGGCGAGGAGTCGCCCTCCCCCAGCCTCAGCTCCAGCCGGCCGATGGCCGCCCGGACTCCGTCTCCGTAACTGTCGTCGCCCAGGGCGTCGGCCGATACACGGGCGCGGCGGATATGGGTGCGGGCGGCCTCGGGGCGGTCCAGCTTCACGTAGTCGGCGGCGAGGTTCAGGTGCAGCGAGGGGTACAGGGCGCGCACCGCGAGTGCCCCCTCGTGCTGGACGACCTCCGCCACCCGTTCGTCCGACAGTTCCTTCGCCGCCGACAACGCCCGCAGATCCCAGGCCAGTTCGTCCGAGGGATCGTCCTGCGTGTCGGCCATGTAGTGCGCCAGCGTGCAGCGGTGCAGCGGGTCGCCGTCCTCGCCGATCTCCGCCCACAACCCCAGGAGGCGTTCCCTGGCTTCCTCGCGGTCGCCGCCGTGGTGCAGCATGACGGCTTGTCCGATCCGGGTCATCATGGCGTCCGGCGCCACCTGTTCCTGCCGCTCCGTCACCGCACCCTCCACCCTGTCGACTGTGCTCGCTGTCCCTGCCGACGCTAACGCCAGGCACTGACAATGCCGGTCAGGCGGGCCGGTGCGGCACCGGCCCGGCGGCGCGGCTCCCCCTCCCTGATCAGCCCAGGTCGGGAATCGTCCAGTCGATCGGCTCGTGACCCTGACCGGCCAGCGCCTCGTTGATCCGTGTGAACGGGCGCGAGCCGAAGAACTTCTTCGCGGACAGCGGCGACGGGTGCGCCCCCTTCACCACCACGTGCCGCTCCTCGTCGATCAACGGGAGTTTCTTCTGCGCGTAGTTGCCCCACAGGACGAAGACCACCGGGTCGGGACGGTCGGCCACGGAGCGGATCACCGCGTCCGTGAACTTCTCCCAGCCCTTTCCCTTGTGCGAGTTGGCCTCGCCGGAGCGGACCGTGAGCACCGCGTTGAGCAGCAGCACGCCCTGCTCGGCCCACGGCATCAGACAGCCGTTGTCGGGAACGGGCGTGCCCAGCTCCTCCTTCATCTCCTTGTAGATGTTGCGGAGCGAGGGCGGGGTCTTCACCCCGGGCCGGACCGAGAAGCACAGGCCGTGGCCCTGCCCCTCACCGTGGTAGGGGTCCTGACCGAGGATCAGGACCTTCACCTTGTCGTACGGCGTCGCGTCGAGCGCGGCGAACACCTCTTCGCGCGGAGGATGGACAGGACCCTTCGCCCGCTCCTCCTCGACGAACTCGGTCAGCTCCTTGAAGTAGGGCTGCTGCAGCTCGTCACCCAGGACGCCGCGCCAGGACTCGGGCAGCATGGCGATGTCGGTCACGTGAACTTCCTCCGGTGTGCGGTGTGTTCCACTCACCGAAGAACCTACCGGCGCCCACTGACAACGGGGCAAGGACAACGGTCCCCGACGCCGGCCGTGCTCGAGCCGCGCGCTCCGCTACCAGCTGGTCTTCCAGTACAGCTCCCACATCACCATCATCGTCGCCGGGTCGATGGACGCCTCCGCGCCGCCGATCTCCTCGTTCGCCGCCACGTGTTGCTTGCCCTGCCACAGCGGCAGCAGCCGGGCATCGTCCAGGAGGATCTGCTGGGCCTCCTCGAACTCCTCGCCCACGGCACCGCGGTCGCTCTCCCGTCGTGACGCGGGCAGCAGTTCACCGGTGATCTCGGGTGACGTGTACGGCGTACCGAGCGCGTTCTGCTCACCGACGAAGGGGGCGATGAAGTTGTCGGCGTCGGGGAAGTCGGGGAACCAGCCGCGCCCGAACACCGGGTACTCGCCCTTCTGGTAACCGTCCACGTAGGTTTTCCAGGGACGGCTCTGGAGCGTGACGGTGAACAGGTCGGAGGCCTCCAGCTGCCGCTTCAGCTCCTCGAAGGCCGGCTTGGTCTGGGAGCCGTAGCGGTCGCTCGTGTACCAGAGGGTGAGCGGGACCCGCTCGGTGATGCCGTCCTCCAGGAGGATCTGCTTGGCCTTGGAGGAACTGGGCCTCCCGAAGTCGTCGAAGAACCCCGTGGTGTGCCCGACCAGGCCCTTGGGAATCATGGAGTACAGCGGCTCCACGGTGTCCTTGTAGATGTTGTGGGCGAGCGCCGGACGGTCGACGATCTGGGCGATCGCCTGGCGGACCGAGAGCTTGCTGGACCACGGGTCCTTGGGATTGAACACCAGGTAACTGATCTCGGTGGTGGGGTTCTCGATGAGCTGGAGCCCCTGCTCCTTCTCGTTGTCCTGGATGTCCACGATGTCCGTCGCACTGAGACCGCGGTAGATGACGTCGACCGTCTTGGCCCGGAGAGCGTCGGCCACCTCGGACGACTCCTGGAAGTAACGGATGGTGACAGCGTCGTTCCTGAGGTCCGCGATGCCCTTGTACTTGTCGTTCCTGACAAGTACGGCCTTGTCGCCCTCCTTGTAGGACTCCAGGGTGTAGGGCCCCGAGCCACTGACCTTGCCGTCCTCGCGGAGGGACTTCGCGGGGTATTCCTCGGGATCCACGATCGACATGGCGGGCGTGGAGAGCACGAAGGGGAACGTCGCGTCGGCCTGGTTCAGGTGGAAGACGATCTCGCGGTCGCCCTTCACCTCGATCCGGTCGAGGCTGGTCAGCAGGCCGGCGGGGCCGCCGTTGACGTTGATCGCCTTGATCCGGTCGATGGAGTACTTGACGGCCTGCGCGTCCAGTTCGTGCCCGTCCGAGAACTTCAGACCATCGCGCAGCTCACAGCTGTACACCGTGCTCGAACTGTCGGTGAACTCGCAGCTCTTGGCGGCGTCCGGCTTGAGCTCGGACCCGCCGGTGCCGAAGTTGAGCAGGGTCTGGTGGACGTTGCGGAACAGCTCCCAGGAGCTGTCCCACGAGGCCGCAGGATCCAGCGTGCTGGGTCCACTGGTCGTCCCCACCACGATCGGCTTCCCGTCGTTGGAGGAGCCGGAGGAGAAGACTCCGCATCCGGCGACCATGGATATGGACGCGGCTGTCGCCAGCTGCCGCAGGCCCCGGTTCCGGTTGAACACGTGCACGCTCCTCGATCTGCCATACCAAGCCAACGGTCGGCAGACCATACCGCAGTGCCCCACCGGGTGGTCCAGCTTCCTGGGAGGCCGCTTGATCAGCGCGTATCGGACGGCACTGTCATCGGACTGCGTGACCTCGCATGTCGACACAGGAGCTTTTTCTGTCAGCCCCCGGTGCATAGGTTTGCGATGGTCGACATGGGAACTTTCGGCCGCTCATCTTCCGGTGGATGTCGGAGCGGACATCAAAATCGACAGCACAAGGAGACGTCGCGCAGAGCCGCCACTGCCGCGACGCGGGGCGGACGCTCCCTCACCGGGGAACGCCCGCCCCACCCTCGTACCCATGGGGTACGCGCGTCAGCTGTTGCCCGCCTTGAGGAAGATGCCGCCGTCGACCACGAGCGTCTGGCCGGTGATCCAGTCGGCCTGGGCCGAGGTCAGGAACGCGGCGGCGCCGCCGATGTCGGAGGGTACCCCGAGGCGGCCGAGCGGATAGGCGGCGGCCGCCTCCTCCTCCCGGCCCTCGTACAGCGCCTGCGCGAACTTCGTCTTCACGACGGCCGGCGCGATCGAGTTGACCCGTACCCCGGGCGCGTACTCGTGCGCCAGTTGCAGCGTCAGGTTGTCCATCGCGGCCTTGCTGATGCCGTACGCGCCGATGAACGGGGAGGCCGAGAGACCGGCGACGGACGTGATGTTGACGATCGCGCCGCCGTTCTCCTTCTGCCAGGCGTGCCAGGTCTTCTGGGCGAAGCCGAGCGCCGAGACGACGTTGGTCTCGAAGACCTTGCGCGCCACGTTGAGGTCGAGGTCGGCGATCGGCCCGAACACCGGGTTCGTACCGGCGTTGTTGACGAGGTGGTCGACGCGCCCGAACGCCTCCAGGGCGCGCTCGACGGCGACGGCCTGGTGGGCCTCGTCGTGGGCCTTGCCGGCCACGCCGATGACCCGGTCGGCGCCGAGTGTCTCGACAGCCTCCTTGAGCGCGTCCTCGTTGCGTCCGGTGATGCACACGCGGTCGCCGCGCGCGAGCAGCGCCTCGGCGATGCCGTAGCCGATGCCCCGGCTGGCGCCGGTGATGAGAGCGACCTTGCCCGAGAGTTCCACAGTGGTCATGTTCCTGTCCCCGGCCCTAGTCGAGCGGTCCGCCGGCGACGTACAGCACCTGGCCGGAGACGAATCCGGCGGCCTCGCCCGTGAAGAAGGCGATCGCGTTGGAGATGTCGTCCGGGTTGCCCACGCGCTGCACGGGGATCTGGGTCGCGGCGGCGGCCTTGAAGTCCTCGAAGCCCATGCCGACACGCTCGGCGGTGGCGGCGGTCATGTCGGTGGCGATGAAGCCGGGGGCGACGGCGTTCGCGGTGACGCCGAACTTGCCGAGTTCGAGGGCGAGGGTTTTGGTGAAGCCCTGCAGACCGGCCTTGGCGGCGGAGTAGTTGACCTGGCCGCGGTTGCCCTGGGCGGAGGACGAGGACAGGTTCACGATCCGGCCGAACTTGGCGTCCACCATGTGTTTCTGACAGGCCCTCGACATCAGGAAGGCGCCACGCAGGTGCACGTTCATGACCGTGTCCCAGTCGGACACGCTCATCTTGAAGAGCAGGTTGTCGCGCAGGACACCCGCGTTGTTGACGAGGATCGTGGGTCCGCCCAGTTCCTCGGCGATGCGTGTGACCGCGGCCTCGACCTGGGCCTCGTCGGAGACGTCGCAGCCGACTGCGATCGCCTTGCCACCGGCGGCGGTGATCTTCTCGACGGTGTCCTTGCAGGCGGCCTCGTCGAGGTCGATCACCGCGACGGCGCGGCCCTCCGCCGCCAGTCGTACGGCGGTCGCGGCGCCGATGCCGCGCGCACCGCCGGTGACTACGGCGACCCGCTGCTCTGTGGTGGACATTGCTGGTTCTCCTCGCCCTTGAAAAGCCTGCGGCCCACGGTACGCCCTCAGGTGAGCGACCGCTTAGTACCTTCGGTACACGTGACGCTAGAAGTCCTGGCACCCGGTGTCAACGGCCTGCCACACCGGTGTGAGCCATTACCTGACCAGCAGGTCGAGCAGCCGATCCGCCTCGGCCCCCGGATCGGCGGTGAGGCCCGTGTGCACAGGCCCCGGCTGGACCACGGTCGAGCGCGGCGCGATCAGCCAGCGAAAGCGCCGTCCGGCATCGTCCAGCGCCGCCTGACCTGCGGCTGCCCCACCCGCACAGACCCCTTCGACCGCACGCAGCGCTGCCTGCACACCGGCCACGTCGGCCTGCGGGTCCAGCGCCCGCAGCTTGCCCTCGTCCAGATGTGTGCGCGCCGCGACGAAGGACTTGGCGCGGCAGTACACCAGGACACCGGCGTTGAAGCACTCACCGCGCTCGATCCGCGGTACGACCCGCAGCAACGCGTACTCGAAGACGTCCCGCTCGCTCACTTCTCCCCCTTGAGGCCCTGGACGCGCTCGACGCCTGTGACGCGCTCGTGGATGACGGCGGCGCGTGCGAGGAGCGGCTGCGCGTAGGCCCGCCGGAGCGCGTCCGGCGACTCGAACCCGGGTTCGTCCGCGAGCCAGGCGTCGGGGATCTCGGCGGTCACCTCGGCGAGCAGTTCCTCGGTGACCAGCGGCGCCAGTCCGGCGGCGGCCGAGGCGATGTCCGGGCCGAACGGCGCGAGCGCGTGCTCGGAGACGTCGTACGGCTTGGCGGCGGAGGCCTGGGCACCGGGCCAGTGGTGATGCCAGATCATCGTGGCGCCGTGGTCGATGAGCCACAGGTCGCCGTGCCACATCAGCAGGTTCGGGTTGCGCCAGGACCGGTCGACGTTGTTGACGAGCGCGTCGAACCACACCACCCGCCCGGCCTCCTCGGCGCTCACCTCGAAGGCGAGGGGGTCGAATCCGAGCGCCCCCGACAGGAAGTCCATGCCGAGGTTGGTGCCGCCGCTGGACCTGAGCAGTCCCTGCACCTCCTGGTCGGGCTCGCCGAGGCCCAGCACCGGGTCGAGGGCGACCGTCACCAGCCCCGGCACCCGCAGGCCCAGCCGCCGGGCCAGTTCACCGCAGACGACCTCGGCGACGAGTGTCTTGCGCCCCTGTCCCGCGCCGGTGAACTTCATGACATACGTGCCGAGATCGTCGGCCTCGACGAGCCCCGGCAGCGAGCCGCCCTCACGCAGGGGCGTGATGTAGCGGGTCGCGATGACTTCCTTGAGCATCGGCCCAGGTTACTGGGGCGTTCACGGGCGGATGCCCGCCCCGCGTGAACGGCGCGCACGTGGGGTTCGTATCTTCGTACGGATCAGGAAATGCCTGCGGAAGGAAACGCCAGCATGAGCAGCGCCTCGCTTCAGCCCGTATCGGGACCGGCACGTCGTACGGTCATGGCGGCGGCCGGCGCGGCGGGGCTCACCGTCGCGCTGACCGCGTGCGGGTCGGAGGACGACTCGTCCGACGCCGCCACCGAGCAGGGCGCCGCCGCCGGCACCGCCCTCGCGAAGACCTCCGACATCCCGGAGGGCGGCGGCAAGATCTTCAAGGACCAGGGCGTGGTGGTCACTCAGCCGACGGCGGGCACCTACAAGGCGTTCTCGTCGAAGTGCACCCACGCGGGCTGCGCGGTGACGGGCGTCGCCAACGGCGTCATCAGCTGCGCGTGCCACAACAGCGAGTTCTCGGCCACCGACGGCAGCGTGAAGAAGGGCCCCGCGACCGAGGCACTGGCCGCCGAGGAGATCACCGTCTCCGGGGATTCCATCACTCTGGCCTGAGCCTCACCCTCGCCCGGCGTGGCGAGGCCGCCTGAGACAGGCCAGCACCTCGTCGGCGGTCGCGACCGTGGCGACCAGCGCGAGGGTGTTGCGGATCATCGCGGGGGTGTAGTCGGAGGGCACCCCCGCGATGGCGTCCCTGGGCACGACGACGGTGTATCCACGGTTCACGGCGTCGAACACGGCGTTGGGAATCGCGACGTTGGCCGAGACCCCGGTCACGATCAGCGTGCGGCAGCCCAGGTTGCGCAGCAGGGCGTCGGCCTCGGTGCCCTGGATCGGCGACAGGCCGTGCAGCCGCCGTACGACAAGGTCCTCGTCGGCAACCTCGACGGGCGGGGCGACGCGCACCGCGGTGCTGCCCGTGAGCTGCTGGACGGGGAGCCGTTCGGCGGCGCGGAAAAGCCGGGCGTTGCGGTTCGCGCCCCGGCCGTCCGGACGGCGTTCGGCGATCGCGTGGATGACCTGGACTCCGGTCTCGTGGGCGGCGGCGACCAGCCTGGCGACCTGGGTGAGCGCCCCCGACGACCGCACCTCCTCGGCGAGTTCGGGCAGGGCGCTGTCCGGTCCGACGACGCCCTGCTGGCACTCGACGGTGAGCAGGACCGTGGCCGCGGGGTCGAGGAGTTCGCTGAGCTGTTCGCACGACGGCATGGCGCTCCCTGGCCGCGGACACTATGGACGGGCGGGCGAGACTAACGCCCGTTGCGTATGGACGGAAGACAACCCATTTTCTTTTCTGACGTGATGTCAGAGGATCACCTCTGACACGACGTGGGAAAACAAGAGGGGGGATCGCATGACCGCCACTCAGCGCCGGGGCCGGAAGATCATGATGACGCCGGGCGAACTGGACGAGTTCCTGACGACCCAGCGCACCTGCCGGGTCGCCACCGTGTCGACCGAGGGCGCTCCGCACGTGAGCACGCTGTGGTTCGCCTGGGACGGCACGTCGATGTGGCTGTACTCGGTGGTCCGCAGCAAGCGCTGGACCGACCTGTGCCGCGACCCACGGGTCGCGATAGTCGTCGACACGGGCGAGGAGTACGACGAACTGCGCGGCGTCGAACTGTCCGGCGCCGTCGAGTTCGTCGGCGAGACCCCGCGCACCGGCGAACTGCGCGCCGAACTGGACGTCCCGGAGACGCTGTTCGCCCGCAAGAACTTCCGCCTGGACGAGATGCCGCACGACGGCAGACACGCGTGGATACGCCTGACTCCGGAAAAAATCGTCTCCTGGGACTTCCGCAAGCTACCTGCGCGGTAGGCGACATATCAGCTGCTCCGGCTCCTGATGACAAGACCGGTACGACACAACCGTCTCTCCCACCGCCCACCGCTCCCACGGCCCAGCCGGCACCCCTGCAGCCCATCCGGCGTTCGAGGACAATGCCTGCCCAGGGCCGGCTTCTCTCCCACCCACGCACCCCGCCACGTCTCCACCCCAGGCGAAACCCTTCCGCCCCAGGCGGGACCCCTCCAGCGCCGGCCGGTACCTTCCCGGCGCCGGCCGGCATCTCCAGCCCGTCTGGCGTTCCCCCTCTGGGGGAGTTCGAGGACGAGGCCCGGTGAGGGCCGTAGCAGGGGTCTGGGGGCGCAGCCCCCAGGAACGGCATGGGACGGGTACTGGCAGCGGGGGCGAAACCCCCCGCATACCCCTGGCACCCTCACCCGCCAAACCCGCGGAGCGCGTCTCACCCGACCGTCCGCCCCGCCGCCCGCAGCGCCTCGACCGCCGCACGGATCGACGGACGGCGGTCGGCATCCGCGCGCCAGACCACGTACACATGGCGGCGCACGCGCTGACGCAGCGGAACGGTGACGACTCCGGCGGGTACGGGGTGGCGGCCCAGCAGCGGGGCGATGCACACGCCGAGCCCCGCGGCGACCAGCGCCAGCTGAGTGTGCGTCTCCGCCGCGCGATGACCGACGCACGGCTCGACACCCTTGGAACGCAGCGTGAACATCAGCCACTCATGACAGAACTCGCCCTCGCCCCAGGTGATCCACTCGTCCTCGGCGAACTCCCCGAGGTCCACTGCGCTCCGGTCGGCGAGCGGATGGCCGACCGGCAGCGCCACGTCCGCCCGGTCGTCGAGGATCGATGCCTTCACCAGACCGTCGGGCAGCGGCATCGGCTTGTTGTACCAGTCGAGCACGACCGCCAGGTCGAGATCTCCGCGCACCACCCCGGCGACCCCAGCTTCCGGTTCCAGCTCGCACGAGCGCAACCGCAACCCGGGGTGCTCCGCGCGCAGGGTCGCGAGCGCTGCCGGGAACAGCCCGCGCGCGGCGGTCGGGAACGCGGAGAGCCGCAGTTCGCCCACCACCTGTCCGCGCTGCGCCTCCAGGTCGGACTGGGCCAGCTCGACCTGGGACAGGATGCGCGCGGCGTGGTCCGCGAGCAGCCGTCCCGCGTCGGTGAGCCGCACGCCCCGCCCGTTCTTGGCGAGCAGCTGTTGCCCGACTTCCCGCTCCAGCTTGGACATCTGCTGCGACACGGCGGACGTCGTCACATGCAGCCCCTCGGCCGCCCCGCTGACCGAGCCGTGCCGGGCGAGGGCGTCGAGGGTGCGCAGGCGCTCCAGGTTCAACATGTAAGTGATTCTACGAGATTCGGCGAACAAATGCTCGCTTGTGCTACGAGATCGACTCCGGGATCGTAGCCGCATGAGCCGCCTCACCACCCCGGAACCAACCAGCCCACAACCCACGCAACCGGCACTCCCGCCCGCACCCTCACCCTCCCCGGCCCGCCGCCGCCCCGCCCTTGACTGGCGCATCCGCTTCGCCGTGCTGTCCCTGATCTGGGGCTTCAGCTTCCTGCTGATCAAGGTCGGTACGCAGGGTTTCGCGCCGTTCCAGGTCACCTTCGGCCGACTGCTGTTCGGTACGGCGGTCCTGGCGGCGGCCCTGGCCGTGAAGCGGGAGGGGTTGCCGCGCGGCGCGCGTACGTGGGGGCATCTCGCGGTGGCAGCGTTCCTGCTGAACGCACTGCCGTTCTCGCTGTTCGCGTACGCGGAGCTGACGATCCCGTCGACCCTCGCCGGCATCTGCAACGCGACCTCGCCTCTGTGGGGCATGGCCCTGTCCCTGGTCGCACTCTCGGAGGACCGTCCTACGCGGGTGCGGGTGGCCGGTCTCGGCCTGGGCTTCGCAGGTGTGCTGACCGTTCTCGGCGCCTGGCAGGGTTTCCACGGCCTGGACGCGACGGGCACGGCACTGGCTCTGCTGGCCTCCCTCAGCTACCCGGTCGGCTGGATCTACGTCCGCCGCACGCTGGCGGGTTCTAACCACTCCCATCTGTCGCTCAGTGGCGCCCAACTGCTGTTGGCCACCTTCCAACTGGCCGTGGTCACACCGCTGTTCACTCGGATACCCGACGACCTCCCCCTCGCGCCGCTGCTCGCGACCGTCACCCTCGGCGCACTGGGCACGGGCGTCGCGATGCTGCTGCAGTACGGCCTGGTCGCCGAGACGGGCCCGACGACCGCCCAGATGGTCACGTACTTCATCCCGGTCATCGCCACGGTCGCCGGCGTCACCCTGCTCGGTGAGACCCTGACCTGGTCGACACCGGTGGGTGCGGTGGTGATACTGGCCGGCGCGGCGCTCACCCAGGCCGGCCACAGGCGCCGCTAGTGCCTCTCTGGGGGCAACGCCGGAGAGGCGGGGCCTGGCATGCCCGTCTCCGGCGTTGCCGTCACGCCCGAACAACCTCGCCCGGGGACCCGTTCATCCCCGGCTCCCCTTCACCCGCCCGGCGCCGCGGCCATGCTCCGTGATCCGCCGGACAGATCCCGGGCCAAGCCTCGGACGCGGTTCCGCGCCGAGCGCGCCCCGGAAACTCCGGTGCGCCGTCCGCGGGTCCGTCGGGGCCGGTCGCACCCATGCGGCGGAGCCTCGGAGCTGCACGGCCCCGCCCCTTCGGGGCGCCTTCACCGGGCCCGCTCAGACGTGGGTCCGCGCGCCGGCCGGTCTCACCGCCGAGGCGATCGCGTCCGCCAGCGGCCCCGTCTCCGCCTGGGTCAGGGTGGCGACGGTCACCCTGATGCCGGACGGGGCGTTCATCCGGAAGCGGGCGCCGGGGGCGACGGCCCAACCCGCGTGCAGCAGCCGGGCGACCGCGCCGGTCTCGTCCGGGACCGGGATCCACACGTTCAGCCCGCTGCGTCCATGGGCCGCGACCCCCCGCTGCGCGAGCGCCTCGATCAGCGCGTCCCGACGCCGCCCGTACGCCGAGGCCACCACGCGCGTGTCCAGCGCGTCATCGGCCCACAGCCGTACGACGGCCCGCTGCAGCAGCCGGCTGACCCATCCCGGCCCGAGCCGCTGCCGTCCCAGAACCCGGTCGACGGTGACGGCGTCCCCGGTGAGAACGGCGAGGCGCAGATCGGGACCGTACGCCTTGGCGACCGAGCGGACGAACGCCCAGTGCCGGGTGACCCCGGCCAGCGGATGAAGGGGCTGGTCGACGATCCGGTAGCCGTGGTCGTCCTCGATGAGCAGGGCCTCCGGGTGCTCTCGGAGCACGGAACGCAGGGCACGCGCACGCGTGGCGCTCAGCACGGCCCCGGTCGGGTTCTGCGCACGGTCCGTGACGATCAGCGCCCGCGCCCCGCCCGCCAGCACCTGCCGCACGTCCTCGGCGCGCGGCCCCTCGTCGTCGACACCCACCGGGACCATGCGCAGCCCCAGCGCCGGCACGAGGTCCAGCAGCCCGCCCCACCCGGGGTCCTCGACGGCGACGGTGTCCCCGGGCCTGAGGTGTACGGAGAGGACGCGCTCGATGCCGTCCAGGGCACCGGAGGTGACGGCGAGGGACCCGTCCGGCACGCCGTCGGCGTCGAGGCCGGCGCGGGCGATGCGGGCCAGCTCGGGTTCGACGGTGGCGTCTCCGTAGAGCACCGGCGCCCGGTCACCCTGCTCGCCCGCCGCCGCGAACGCCGCCGCCAGTGACGGCAGCAGCGCCGGATCGGGATTGCCGTGCGCCACGTCCCGCACACCGGCCGGCACCTCCACCCGGATGTACTCCCGCCCGGTGGTGGCGGGCTTGGAGCGCACCCGACTGCCGCGCCGCCCATGGGTCTCGATGACCCCGCGTTCGCGCAGCGTGCGATAGGCAGCGGCCACGGTGTTGGGATTCACCGCCAGCCGCTCAGCCAACTCCCGCATGGGCGGCAGTAGTTGGCCGGGCTCCAGCTCACCGGCACCCACCGCGCTTTCGACGCTCGCGGAAATCTCTGCCGCACCCCGACCTTTGATCGGATATTCTCCTAGCACAACAAAGATTATGTACTAGTGCAATAGAGGACGCAAGGAGACCGCGATGCCGGGGACCCCACAGGACGCAGAGCAGGACGCCGTGCAGGAATCGACGCCGCAGGCGCCACAGGCGGCCGCCGGCCAATCGCCCCCACAACCCACCGACGCCACCTACGCCCCGACCGATCGCACGGTCCCCACCCGCTCCCCCCACCGGGCTTCGTACGACAAGGAGTCGGTGCACGCGATCCTCGACGAGGGCTATGTGTGCCACCTCGGTTTCGTCCGCGACGGCGCGCCGGTCGTACTGCCGACGCTGTACGCGCGGGTCGGCGAGCGCCTCTACGTGCACGGGTCGACGGGCTCGCGCCCGCTGCGGATGACGGGCCAGGCCGACCCGGGTCTGCCGGTCTGCCTGACGGTCACGCATGTGGACGCGCTGATCCTGGCCCGTTCAGCCTTCCACCACTCGATCAACTACCGCTCGGTGGTGGCCCACGGCATCGCCCACCAGGTGACGGACCCGGAGGAGAAGCGCCTGGCCCTGGACGCCCTGGTCGACAACGCGGTGGCCGGCCGCTCGGCCGACTCGCGGCCCGCCAACAACAAGGAACTGGCTGCCACCGCCGTGATCCGCATCGACCTCGGCGAGGTCTCCGCGAAGGTGCGCACGGGCGGGGTGAACGACGAACCCGAGGACCTCGCCCTCCCCCACTGGGCCGGCGTGGTCCCGCTGCGAAAGGGGTACGCAACCCCGCTCGACGACGCGGAGCTGGCACCGGGGACCCGGCTTCCCGACTATCTCAGGGCGCTCTGATCCCGATGCTGATCCATCCCTGGGACGCGGCGCGCGACGACGCGGAGTGGCAGCAGTGGCTTTCCGCCCGCGACTTCGGCCAGCTCTCGGTCAACGGCTTGCCTGGCGAGGCGCCGTACGTCCAGCCGCTGCACTTCGCCTACGACGCCGGGCGCGCCGAGGCGGTCACCCATCTCGCCCGCCCGAACCCGCTCTGGCCCGCGCTGGAAAGGAACCCCGCTGTACTCCTGAGCGTGGTCGACGACTACACGTTCATTCCCGGACCGTGGCAGGCCGCCCCGGACGGCCCCTCCGAGCAGGGCACGCCGACGAGCTTCTACGCGGCCGTCCAACTCCGGTGCACCGCGCACGTCGTGGACGACCCGGCGGAGAAGGCCGCCCTGCTCAACCGTCAGACGGGCCACTTCCAGCCGGAAGGCGGCTCGGCGCGAGTGGCGGCGGACGAGGCGCCGTTCGGGCGGATGCTCGCCGGTATCCGTGGCATCAGGCTCGAAGTGACGGACGTACGGGCGAAGTTCAAGTACGCCGGGAAAAAGCCAGTAGAGGTCCAGGACCGCATCGCGGCCGGGCTGGCGGCGCGGGGCGGGCCACGGGACGCTGGGGCACTGGCGGTTCAGCGGCGCAGGCGGGTGCTGTAACGCGTCGCTGCTCGTCGACGGTCTTCTCATCGACGCTCGGCGCATCGTTGTGCGGCTCGCCGACGTTCCCAGGCCCTGTGGACGGCGGGGCGCTCAGGCTGCCCAACAACCGCGTCGGACGCCTCGCAGGGCACGTGAAGCTCAGCCGAACGCGCCTCCGGGCTCCGTCCGCCGCTCCACACCACCGCCCCGCGTCTCCGCCACCGCGAGTCCCGCGACCGCGCCCAGCATCAGCAGCGTGCCCACGACGGTCGCCGCCGTCAGCCGCTCACCGAGCAGGGTGACGGCGAGAACCGCCGCGCTCACCGGTTCCAGGAGCATGATCACGGAAACGGTCGCCGAGCGGACGACGGCGGCGCCGGCGAAGTACAGCCCGTACGCCAGGGCGGTCGGCACAGCGGCGACGTACACCAGGAGTCCGGCCAACCGCAGTCCGTCGCCGGTGTGCGGCAGGAGTCCCTCGGCGAGCCCGAACGGCAGCAGGCACAGTGTCGTCACGCCGAAGGCCCTGACCGACGTGCCGAACGCGTCCGTTGCTCCGTCCCGCCCCCACCAACGGGTGAGGACCGTCATCGAGGCGTAGCCGGCCGCGGACAGCACGGCCCATGCGAGCCCTGACGGCCGCACCTCGGCGTCGCCGCCGCCCAGCACCAGCACAGCGAGCCCGGTGAACGCTCCGGCGCCGGCGACGATCCCGCCCGCCCCCAGCCGCTCGCCCATGGTCAGCCGGGCACCCAGTGCGATGAGGACGGGCCCGGCGCCCAGTGTGACGACGGTGGCGACCGCCAGGCCGGTGGCCTGGACTGACGCGAAGTACGCGGTCTGGAACACGGCGAGCGAGAGTCCGGTGACCCCGGCGCGCAGGGCCTTTCGGCGCCACGGTTCGGACCCGGCCGGCGTACGGCGGCGCAGTGACCGGGCCAGGAGCAGCAGCACGAATCCGCCCGCGCAGCGCCAGAACGAGAGGGCGACGGGGCCCATGTCGCTCACCCGGTAGACGAGGGAGGCGGCAGCGCCCGCGGTGCCCCAGGCGGCACCGGCGACGACAAGGAACAACAGGCCTCGCCCGATGGGCAGGCCGGAAACAGCATTCGACACGTGAGTCTCTCCGCAGACGTGCGGAGACCGGCCGAAAGACCGTCCGCCGCACGGAAGTTGACGAAAGGACCCGGGCCCTCAGGGCTTCAGGGGGTCCTCGGACGTCGTCTGCGGGCAGCACCGTTCAGCCCGACGGCGATGCGTCGGGCAAAATCTCCGGGGAGCCCGCCTCAGGCGGCCGGCGGCGGAAGGACGAGTGCGCGTGCGTACATGATCGCGACCCTACGCGGCGGTACGGCGGGCCGTCACATCCTTTTCGGGTCCCCGGGCGACCGGTTCCGCCGACCCCTTGGCAGGCGCCGACGACTGCGCGATGAACGCGCCCACCAGAACCACCGCGCCCCCGACGATCTGCGGCGCCGACAGGCGCTCGCCCAGCAGCACCCAGGCCAGCACGGTCGCGACGACCGCCTCCAGACACGCCACGACCCCGGCGACCTGCGGCGAGAGCCGCCGTACGGCAAGCACACCCGTGACGTACGCGACGACCGTGGCGACCAGCACGATCCAGCCCAGCAGCAGCCCGGCCATGACGGGCGCGCCGTCCATGTGCGCGGTGCCCGCGAGCACGGACCAGTCCATGCGCCACGGACGCGCCACGAAGGTCAGCACCAGCGCGCCGACGAGGAGACCATGGGCGATGACACCTAGCGGGTCCGGCGCTTCGTCGCCGGCGTCGCTGCCCTGGTCGGACAGGACGAAGTAGCCGACCTGACAGCAGGCGGCGCCCAGAGCGAGCAGCAGCCCGATGGCGTCGAAGCCCAGCCCGGCCCACACCTCGACGACACAGGCGAGCCCGCCGACCGCGAGGACCACACCGAGCGCGGCGGCACGGGTCACGGGCCGGCGCTGCACGAACCGCACCCAGCCGAGCACAAGCGCGGGTGCGAGGTACTCGACAAGCAGGGCGACCCCAACGGGGATGCGGGAGATCGCGGCGAAGTAGCAGGCCTGGACACCAGCCACGGCAAGCAGTCCGAACCCGGCGAGCAACGCGGGCCGCCGGCGCACCAGCGCGCGGTGCCGCAGGGCCAGGGGCAGCATCACGACAGCCGCGCCCGCCACCCGCAGCCACACCACGTGCAGCGGATCGAGGCCGGCCTCGATCAACGGCTTGGCCGCGACCCCGGATCCTCCGAACGCGACCGCCGAGACCAGCGCGAGCCCGAGCCCGACACCCTTGCCCCGGCCGCCCTCACCGCTCCCTGACGTACGCACCGGCCCATGATGACAGGCGACGACATGACCGTCACCCCCGATAGCACCTGTCTCACCGGCTGGACGGACACAGGGACTCCGTCGAGCGGGCGCGCGCCTCAGTCGCTGTCAACGCCCCCGGCATACTTCCCCCACCCCGCCGCCGTCCGTTCGACCTGGTGCACCCGTACCAGCAGTTCCCCCGCGTCGACTCCGCCCCGCCGCAGCACCTCCACGGCCCGGCACTTCGGATCCTCGACGATCGCCGCGAGCAGATCGATCCCGTGGGCCCGTGCGTCACCGCGGCGCCCGGCCCGCTCGCACGCCTCCTCCAGCGCGCCCGCCGCGACCGGCGACCAGCCCGCTGTACCCGCAGCCCCCGGCACCACGGGCAGGGCCCCGGAGTCCTCGACGGAGCTCTGCCACCGCAGTCCGTAGCCGATACTGCGCTGCACGAGATAGCCCAGCAGCCGCGCCACCTGCGGGCCACCGCCCTCGAACACCGCGCACACGTCTGGATCGGACTCCAGGAGCGTGTGCAGCAGATGGGCCGTGTCGATCTGCCGGTCCCCGTCCCGCAGCGCCCGTCTACGGGCACCGGCGACCACCGCTGCCAGCTCTGCGGTAAGCCTGGCATCGTTGTCCACGCGGTTCGCACCGTGCTCAGTGGTCGACTGTCGGGGCGTACGGGGTTGCACGTCCCCCACCCCATCAGTCCCGGCCGATCCGGTCATCCCCTCGACGCACCATTTTCACGTCCCGCGGAAGGTGGGCACCAGGTGGCCGAATCTCCTCCTTACGGATGACATCACGCCGCCCCGACACGAAGTCGACGCATGGGGCGCGCACACGCTCGCCGCGCGCCCTGAGCGCAACCGGGGGCACCCGCTCGTACGTCCCACACCAACATGGAGAGCAGGTGCTGGCTGGTGGCGCTGCCCGCCACGGACGGCAGACAGTACGTGTACCGGGTGTACGCCCCGGAGGACGCGCTGCGCGCCGACCTGTTCTGGGAGGCGTGGCACTGCCATGACGAAAGCCCCTTCCCGCGCGCGTGCGACCTGTTCGACGCGGCGGAGATACGCCGGGTCGGCTGAGCCCGTCGCACCCGCCGACTCAGCACGCCATTTCTGACGACTCGTCAGTATTGAATGTTCCAGCTCTTGCGGCTACGTTCCGCGACACCGCAGCCCGAGACACAGAGGTGGTCGCATGGCCGAAATAAGCGCGGAGGCACGCATCCCGGCACCGGCGGAGAAGATCTGGGCGCAGCTGACGGACTGGCCGGCGTACGGAGCGTGGAACGCGACCCACACGAGCTTCCCGAAGGGCGGCCCCTCCGCACTGGAGGTCGGCGGCACCTTCGAGGAGAACATGAAGCTGATGGGTTTCCCGGCCGAGGTCGACTGGACCATCGAGGAGCTGGAGACCGCCCGCACTCTTGCCATCCGGGGCAAGGGCCCGATGGCCGTGACGGTCGCCACGCGCTACACCCTCACGCCCGACGGCGACGCGACGACGGTCCGTATCGACGGCGAGTTCACCGGAGCGGCCGTCTCCCTGATGGCCGGCAAGCTGAAGGACTCGGGGACGGCCGCCCTGAACGAGTCCCTGCGCAAACTGGCCGGCCTGGTGATCTGAGCGACGGCCGCAAGCCCGCACGACAGCGCGGAGGCGCCCCGCCGACACTTCCGCGGGGCGCCTCCGCACGCTGCGGGACGCGCCGCCGGGAGGCGGACACGTCTCCGAGGATGCCCCATCAGTCCTCGTCGGCGAGGATCAGGTACAGCTTCTTGCGCGCTTCGTTGATCACCGTTAGAGCCTTCTCGCGCTGCTCCTTGCTGCCCGTCTTCCAGACCTGGCCGAAGGCCTCCATCAGACCGAAGCCGGCCTGCCGGATGTCGTTCAGCGCCTCCCGGTCGACGCCACGCCCGGCCTCTTCCCAGGGCGCGTCGGGACCCTCGCCGGCCGCCGTGCGGCCGGACTCGGTGAGCGAGAACAGCTTCTTGCCGCCCTCGGACTCGCTGACGATCAGGCCCTCGTCCTCCAGCATCTGAAGGGTGGGGTAGACCGAGCCGGGGCTGGGCTTCCACGTCCCTCCACTGCGCTCGGCGATCTCCTGGATCATCTCGTAACCGTGCATGGGCCTGTCCTTCAGCAGGGCCAGGATCGACGCGCGGACATCACCGCGCCGCGCCCTGCCCCGCGGTCCGCCCCGGCCGCCGCGCCCGCCCCAGGGACCCGGACCACCGGGACCGCCGAAACCTGGCCCGAAGGGACCGAACGCGGCGCGCCGCCCCGCGAAGCCGCCCCGCCCGAAGGGGCCGGGACCGCCATGACCATGCGCGTGTCCGGGACCGAAGCCCGGACCGTATTCCTCTCCATGGGAACGCATCACAACCACTCCGTTCGTTGCATAGTCGTTGATCTGTCGCGATGCGTCAACGATATATCGAGATAGCTCACACAGCAACCCCCTTCAAGAAGTGACCCAGGCCACAGTAGAAACGATGACGTTTCGATAGCCGTGGGGGCTAGGCTGACGAAGCCAAAGTGAACGAAACAGTTTCGTACAAGGAGAGTGCCCGTCATGGCCTCCGTACTCGTCGTCCACCGTCAGTCCCTGCAGCGTCTCGGCCTGCGCATGCTCCTGGCAGCCGAACCCGACCTGACCGTCGTCGGCGAGGCGACCAGCGGTGCCGAGGCCTTTCGCATGAGTGCCGCGTTCGGACCCGACGTCGTCCTGATGGACAGCCTCGTGGTCGACACGGGCGGCATCGATGTCATCCGCCGCATCAGCCGGCCGCCCGCCCTCCCGCCGGTTTCCGAGCCCGCGAGAGCCACAGGACGCCCCCCGCGCGTCCTGGTCCTGACCCCCACCGACCACGAGCGGTACGCCTACGCGGCCCTGCGCGCCGGGGCCGGCGGGTTCCTTCCCCAGGACGCCACCCCTGAGGAACTGACCGCAGCCGTCCGTATCGTGGCCGCCGGAGACGCCGTCATCACCCCCGGCCTCACCCGCGCGCTCATCGACACCGTCCGCCACGAGCGCACCCTCGGCTCGCTGGAGCGGGAGAGCGAGCTCGGCGCGCTCACCAGCCGCGAACGTGACGTCCTCACCGCTGTCGCCGCCGGCTGGTCCAGCACCGAGATCGCCACGCGTCTGTCCATCTCACCCACCACGGTCAAGTCCCACGTCAGCCGCATCCTCGCCAAGATCGGCGCACGCGCGCGCGTGCAGGCGGTCGTCTTCGCGTACGAGTCCGGACTGGTACGGCCGGCAGCCTGACACTCCGGACCGCCCGCCGGGCCCAACCAGGTCCAGCACCCGCGAATTGGCCTTGGCCCGCCTCCCCGTCGTCCCTCTAGCGTCGTCACCATGCGCATTCGAATCGTCGACGCCTTCACCGACCGCCCCTTCGCCGGCAACCCGGCCGGCGTCATGCTCCTCGACGCCTTCCCGGACGACACCCGGCTGCAGCAGATCGCCCTGGAGGTCAACCACGCCGAGACGGCGTTCGCCCACCGCCTTCTCGGGGGCGGCGAGGCCGACTGGGCACTGCGCTGGTTCACCCCGGCCGCCGAGGTCGCCATGTGCGGCCACGCCACGCTCGCCACGGCCCACGTCCTGCACACCACGGGCGCCCATTCGGGACCCGTACGGTTCGCCACCCTCAGCGGCGTCCTCAGCGCGACGCCCGACGAGGACGGTTCGATCACCCTCGACTTCCCGACCGCCCCGCTCACCCGCGTCGAGCCGCCGGCCGGGCTCGCCGAGGCTCTGGGCGCCGAACCGGTCAGGGCCTTCGACACCGGCCCGGACATCAACGACCTGCTGATCGAGGTCGCCGACGAGAAGACGGTCCTGGGTCTCACCCCAGATCTGAAGGCCCTCGCCGCCCATTCGGAACGCGGCGTGATCGCCACCGCCCGCGCCGACAAGCCCGCCAAGGGCTACGACTTCGTCTCGCGCTGCTTCTTCCCACGGATCGGCATCAACGAGGACCCGGTCACCGGCAGCGCCCACACGGCCCTCGCCCCCTACTGGTCCGAGCGCCTCGGCCGCCCCGACCTCACAGGCCTGCAGGCATCCGCTCGCAGCGGTCTGGTCCGTACCCGGCTCCGCGGCGACCGCACCCTGCTGACCGGCCGGGCGATCACCACCATCGACGGCGAGCTGCTCGCCTGAGGACATGCGGAAGGGGCGAACGAAACCCTCGTGCGCCCCTCGCCCATCCCCCCAGCCACTCACGCGGTGGGCAGCCATCCCACCTTCCCCGCCAGCAGCGCGTAACCGACGAACGCCCCGATGTCGAGCAGTGAATGCGCCACGACCAGGGGTCCCACCCGCCCCCACCGCCGGTACAGGTACACGAACACCACCCCCATCACCAGGTTGCCGATGAACCCGCCGATGCCCTGGTACAGGTGGTACGACCCGCGCAGTACGGAACTGGCCACCAGTGCCGTCCCCGGGGTCCACCCCAACTGGTTCAGCCGACGCAGCAGATACGCGACGACGATCACTTCCTCCAGTACGGCGTTCTGCATGGCCGAGAGGATCAGCACCGGGTACTTCCACCACACCTCGGGCAGCGCCTCCGGCACCACCGTGAGGTTGAAGCCGAAGCCACGGGCCGCCAGATAGAAGGCGATTCCGCTGCTGCCGATCACCGCCGCGATCGCGGCCCCGCGGCCGAGGTCGGGCCAGGGCCGGGTGCGGTCGAAGCCCAGCGTCCGCAGCCCCTCGCCCTCGCGCAGCAGGAAGTGCGCGACCAGCGCCACCGGGACCAGCGCCGTCGTGATGCCGAAGAGCTGCCAGGCGAGATCCAACCATGGACGGCCCGGCGCCGCCGACGCGTTCAGAGTGGCCGCCTGGTCCTTGAGGCCGCCCGGTTTCGTGACCGATCCGACAAAGCTGATCAGGGCGGAGACACCGCTCGCACCGAGCGAAAGCCCCAGAACCAACAGCGTCTCGTCCCGGAGAGTCCGTCGCGACGGCCGCTCCTCAGGGAAAGAACCAGCCACCGCGCCCGCCTCCACCTGCACTCCTGCCTCCAGTTGTTCAATCCCGGCGCATCCCTGTCCTCGCCCTGCCAGGTTCTCGAATGCAGTTGCGAGACGAGGGCGGGACAGCAACACCACGGGACGTCACAGCTTGCCCGATCGATCTGAGACAGGCACCAGCGACCCCCGTGCACGCAGCCGACACGGCACTCGCCTCACCATCGCCGCAGGCACGGCAACGGCGTACAGAGCGGTCACTCTCCTTCGGCCCGCCCCGCCCGGAGGCCAGACCGCCGGGCGACGGACGGGTCGGATCACGAGGTCACGGACCCGCCCCCCGGGTGATCACCCCAGGCGCACCGGTTCCGGCAACCCCACAGGCCAGGTGTGCACAGGTTCCCCCAGGTGCATCAGCTCGCTGTAGCGCCGTGTGGTCGCGGCCAGCGCGGCATCCCGGGACAGCCCCATCTCCAGTGCCCGGTGGAAGGTGGCCGCCTGCCAGGACGCTCCGTTGGCCCGTCGCCGGCACCGTTCCTCGATCACCCCGAGGTACAGATCCCGGTCGGCGGGTTCGACCCCCCACGCGTCGAGGCCGGCCTCGGCGAGCGGCAGCAGTTCGTCCCTTACGAGGTGCACCGCGTCGACCTCCGCCGTGCCGCCGAACCGGCCGCCCCGGGGCCACTGGAGCCGCGCGTCGATGCCGTACCGGCAGGCGGCGTCGAAGTTGGCTGCGGCGGTCTCGAAGGGCAGCCGGGTCCATACGGGCCGCGACTCCTCGGCGAGCGACCGGACGACGCCGTAGTAGAAGGCCGCGTTGGCGATGACGTCCGTGACGGTGGGCCCGGCGGG
This sequence comes from Streptomyces sp. ADMS, assembly GCF_033441795.1. Classification (NCBI taxonomy): domain Bacteria; kingdom Bacillati; phylum Actinomycetota; class Actinomycetes; order Kitasatosporales; family Streptomycetaceae; genus Streptomyces; species Streptomyces sp. ADMS. The sequence goes on from NZ_JAVFVX010000029.1 coordinate 61,208, forward strand.
CAGTACACGGTTCTCGACGCGCAGATGCGGAACGCCGTCCGCGATGCCGTAGACCGGGCGGTTCCAGCGGTACACGGTGCCGTTGTGCAGCACGAGCTCGGCGAGCTTCGGCACGCCACCGTTATCGAGGACGCTCAGCGGGTCCTCGTCGTCGCAGATCGGCAGCAGCGCCGGGTAATAGCGCAGGTTCTCCTCGAAGAGGTCGTACGCCGAGTCGATCCACCGCTCCCCGAACCAGGTGCGCGGCCGTACGCCCTGCGCCTGGAGCTCCGGCGGGCGCGTGTCCGTGGACTGTGTGAACAGCGGGGGCCTCGACTCGCGCCACAGTTCACGGCCGAACAGGAAGGGCGAGTTGGCGCCGATCGCGACCTGCGCGGCGGCGATCGCCTGTGCCGCGTTCCACACGTCGGCGAACCGCGCCGGAGTGACCTGGAGATGCAGTTGTACGGAGGTGCAGGCGGCCTCCGGAGCGATGGATCTCGACGTGCACGAGAGGCGTTCCACACCGTCGATGTCAAGCGTGAAGTCCTCACCGCGTGCGGCCACGATCTGGTTGTTGAGCAGGGCGTAGCGGTCGACGTCGGAAAGGTTGGAGGAGACCAGGTCGTCACGGTCGAGCGTCGGCAGAATGCCGATCATCATGATCCCCGCGTCGACCTCGTTCGCTTTCCGATGGGCATATGCCAGTGAAGTACGAAGCTCTTCGGCGAGCCGGTCGAATACCCGGCCGGCGAGGCGATGGGGGGCGATGTTGACTTCCAGATTGAACATGGCGAGTTCTGTTTGGAAATCTCGGCTTGCGATCCTTTCCAGTACTTGCGCATTCATCATTTTCGGCATGCCGTCGGGCCCGACGAGATTCAACTCGATCTCCAGGCCCAGAAGATTCTTCGGGCGGTCGAACCGCTTCTCGGCCAGCAGTCGCTCCAGCCCCGTCAGACACTGCCGCAGCTTGCCTCGGTAGCGCTGGCGACCGGACAGGTCGAAATGCCCCGCCACGACCTTCTCCCCCATCGAAGCGTCCCTCCTCGAGTGGGCAGGCCGAAGTCCGGCCACTGATGTCCCGGGTCACGTGGGATAGTGCCCACCCAACGCGATCAATAACGTCCCGCGCCTTCCTGTCACCCGCTACGCTGACCGATGTGACCGGCGGCACATTCACCCGGCATGGCACGGCATGCGGTGCGGGACCCGGCCACCCGCCAGTTTCGCGCACTTGGCGAACTCGTGAAAAACGCCGACGCCAATAGGCCGACCGCTCCCGGCGCGTATACCGAGGTCATCGGCGCAGACCAGCCGGGAATCGGGAGAAACGCCACGCAACACCGACCGAACAACCCCTTGCCCTTCACGCGGAAAACAGTTAGACGAAACATAGTCAGAACACGTGTCGTATAAACTCCGCGAACAAGGCAGAGAGTCGGCGCCCGGATCATGGGTCCTGCCGTCCAGGTGACGCACGGCAGGCCGCACCCCCGCCGGATCACCCGGCCCCCGCCTCTTTGACCCGAGAGAATTCGAGAGCTGACAGCGCCGTCCGCCCCCGCCCTCGCGCCACCGTGCCTGTCGAATGAGAGGCGTTCCACATGCCGCTGCAAGTCCCCCCGGCTCCCGCCCCCGCACTGCGCACCGTCCTCACGGCACTCGGTTCCCCCACCGCCGTCCGCGAGGCGCCCACTCCCTCCCTGCGCACCGCCCAGGGATCCGCAAGCCCCGAGCTCCCCCTGCCCGTGTACGTCCTGGACCGGATCACCCCCGCAGGCGCGTCCGCCACCCGGCTGACCGGTTGGCGCTTCCTGATCCGCTGCGGCGACCGCGCGGTGGCAGCGGCCGAGACCATGCTGACCCCCGACGGCTGGGCCTTCTCCCACTTCTTCGAAGGGCCCTACATCGCCTCCACCGAGCGCGCCCTGCGCCAGGCCGAGACGATGAAACAGCCCTACCAGGCACGCCTGCTGTCCGTCCCCGAGCTGTACATGCTCACGCTCTGGCTGCACGGCGACACCACCGCCGACGGAGCCGAGGGCCATCCGGCCGCCACCGACCTGCTCGTCCCCCTGGCACCGGCCCCGCCCGGCATCGCCGCCCACCGTCCGCACCGCGTCGCGGAACTCCTCCCGGTCCTGACCCATCGGGTGACTCCGGCCCCGCTGCTGAGTTCCCCCGCCTGACCGCACACGGCACGCCACTCTCCGTATTCCCCACGCGCCCCGCCGCCGAATTCTCCCCGACGGGGCGCGTCGCTCTTCCGCGCGCCATTACGCTCGTACGAGCCGTCGAGGGATTGCGAGCCGTCCGGACTAGCCCCATCCGGCCATGAGGAACCACCCAAAGGGACAGCCCAGTTGGGACGAACCCTCCGCCCGGGTGATGCGTCTTCAACCTGTGAGAAGCGGTGCGGCGAAATCCCTGCGGATTGACGCCCGTAGAGCAACACTGGTTTCGAACCGACTTATCACAACGGGGGGCGGCCATGAACAGTGCTTCGAGCCGCGAGACAGACACCACAGCCATCTCACACTCCACGACAGAGCGAAAGATCCCATCAATGTGCCAGCACCAGCCACCGTGCCCGACAGCTCACTCCACCGACCGGGAATCAGCCCGCCTCATGGCGCACCACCCGGAGCAGGGATGGAGCCTGCTGTGCAACGGCGTCCTCCTCTTCGAGGACACCGGTGAGCTCCTGCCCGACGGCCAGATCATCGCCCCGCACCGCCCGGTGGGCGCCGGACGGGTGGTGACGGCCGCCTGACGTCCGCGCACAGGGGGCGAACGGGCGGCTTCCGGACGTCGGGAGGACTGCCCGAACAGCTGAACAGACGAAGAGGGGCCGGCCCGCGGACACGCGCTGCGAACCGGCCCCGACACATGCCCGAGACTGACTACTCCTCGTAGGCGTCCAGCGGCGGGCAGGAACAGACCAGGTTCCGGTCACCGAAGGCCTGGTCGATCCGGCGCACCGGCGGCCAGTACTTGTCGGCCGCCGAGACCCCGGCCGGGAAGACCGCCTCCTCGCGCGTGTAGGCGTGTGTCCACTCCCCGCCGAGCGCGGCGGCGGTGTGCGGCGCGTTCCGCAGCGGGTTGTCGTCGGCCGGCCACTCGCCCGCACCGACCTTCTCGATCTCGCCCCGAATGGCGATCATCGCTTCACAGAACCGGTCCAGCTCCCCCAGGTCCTCGGACTCGGTCGGCTCGATCATCAGCGTCCCGGCCACCGGGAACGACATCGTCGGCGCGTGGAAGCCGTAGTCGATCAGCCGCTTCGCGATGTCGTCGACGCTCACGCCCGTCGTCTTGCTGATCGGCCGCAGATCGATGATGCACTCGTGCGCGACCAGCCCGCCGGGACCGGTGTAGAGCACCGGGTAATGCGGCTCCAGCCGCTTGGCGATGTAGTTGGCGCTCAGCACAGCCACCTGCGTGGCCCGCTTGAGCCCCTCACCGCCCATCAGACGGACGTACGCCCACGAGATGGGCAGGATGCCCGCGGAACCCCAGGGCGCCGCCGAGATCGGCCCCACACCCGTCTCGGGCCCGGCCGCGGGCTGCAAGGGGTGGTTGGGCAGATAGGGCGCGAGGTGCGCGCGTACCCCTACGGGTCCCACCCCGGGGCCACCACCCCCGTGCGGGATGCAGAACGTCTTGTGCAGGTTCAGGTGCGAGACGTCTCCACCGAAGTGCCCCGGCTTGGCCAGCCCCACCAGCGCGTTGAGGTTGGCGCCGTCGACGTACACCTGCCCGCCGGCCTCGTGCACCTGGGCACAGATGTCGGCGACATGCTCCTCGAACACGCCGTGCGTGGACGGGTACGTGATCATCAGCACCGACAGCTCGTCCCGGTACTGCTCGATCTTCGCCCGCAGATCCTCGACGTCGATCTCACCGTCCCCGGCGGTCTTCACGACGACGACCTTCATCCCCGCCATGACGGCACTGGCCGCGTTGGTCCCGTGCGCGGACGACGGAATCAGACAGACGGTCCGCTGCTCGTCGCCGTTGGCCCGGTGATAGCCGCGCACGGCGAGCAGCCCGGCCAGCTCGCCCTGCGAACCGGCGTTCGGCTGAAGCGATACCTTGTCGTACCCAGTGACCTCGGCGAGCTGCTCCTCCAGCTCACGGATGAGCGTCAGATAGCCCTGCGCCTGCTCGGCGGGCGCGAAGGGGTGCAGCTGGCCGAACTCGGGCCAGGTGACCGGTTCCATCTCGGTGGTCGCGTTGAGCTTCATGGTGCAGGAGCCCAGCGGGATCATGCCGCGGTCGAGCGCGTAGTCACGGTCGGCGAGCCGACGCAGGTAGCGCAGCATCGCGGTCTCGGAGCGGTACTGGTGGAAGACGGGGTGCGTGAGGATGGCGTCGGTACGCAGCAGCGCTCCCGGCAGCGTGTCCCCGGCGCCGGCGTCGAGCGCCTCGATGTCGCCGTCGACCCCGAACGCGGTCCATACGGCACCCAGCTGGGCCCGCGTGGTGGTCTCGTCGCAGGAGACGGACAGCCGGTCGTCATCGACGAGGTGCACGTTGACCCCGTGCTCGCGCGCTGCGGCGGCGACCTCGCCGGCCTTCCCGGGCACCCGGACGGTGAGCGTGTCGAAGTAGGCCCCGTGGACGACCTCGACGCCGCCCGCCGTCAGCCCCGCGGCGAGGATCGTGGCGTACCGGTGGGTGCGCCGGGCGATGGTCCGCAGCCCCTCGGGCCCGTGGTGGACGGCGTACATGCCGGCCATCACGGCCAGCAGGACCTGGGCCGTGCAGATGTTGCTGGTCGCTTTCTCGCGGCGGATGTGCTGCTCGCGCGTCTGCAGGGCGAGCCGGTACGCCTTGTGGCCTTCCGCGTCCACGGAGACGCCCACGAGCCGCCCCGGCAGGCTGCGCGCGAACTGTTCGCGCACCGCCATGTATCCGGCGTGCGGCCCGCCGAAGCCCATCGGCACCCCGAACCGCTGCGTCGTCCCGACCGCGATGTCCGCACCCATCTCACCGGGCGAGGTGAGCAGCGTCAGGGCCAGCAGATCGGCGGCGACGCTGACCACGGCACCGAGAGCGTGCGCCTGCTCGACGACGGGCTTCAGATCCCGTACGGCGCCGGAGGCGCCCGGGTACTGCAGGAGCACACCGTTGATCCCGCGCCCTGCGATGTCGTCCGGAATGCCTGCGCTCAGGTCGGCGACGACAACCTCGACGCCGGTCGGCTCGGCCCGCGTCTCGATCACGGCGATGGTCTGCGGCAGGGCGTCCGCGTCGACCAGGAAGAGCCCCTTCTTGTTCTTGCCCATGCGCCGGGACAGCGCCATCGCCTCGGCGGCCGCGGTGCCCTCGTCGAGCAGGGAGGCGCCGGAGGTGGGCAGCCCGGTGAGGTCGGCGACCATGGTCTGGAAGTTCAGCAGCGCTTCGAGACGCCCCTGCGAGATCTCCGGCTGGTACGGCGTGTAAGCGGTGTACCAGGCCGGGTTCTCCATCACGTTCCGCAGGATGACCGGCGGGGTGAAGGTCCCGTAGTATCCGAGCCCGATCATGGACCCCAGCACCTGGTTCCGGTCGGCCAGGGAGCGCAACTCGGCCAGCACCTCGGCCTCGGTACGGGCGCCCGGCAGGGCGAGCGCATCGGCGTTCCTGATCACATCCGGGACCGCGGCGGCCGTCAACTCGTCGAGCGAGCCGTATCCGACCTGCGCGAGCATCTTGGCCCGGTCCTCGTGGTCGGGCCCGATATGACGACGCTCGAAGGGCGTGCCCTGTTCGAGTTCGGCGAGCGGAGTGCGGTGGGCGGTCATTGCGGAGGCCTCCTGGTCGTCGCGACCTTCGAGGGGCACCACGGCACGGGTGCCCGAACGGCCTCCCCCTCTGTCATCTCAACCTGAGAGCTTCACCGGGCCGCAAACGCGCTGACGTCCCGGTTTTCACCGTCGGTGAGAGCGGAAGCCGTAGACACCCGCTCTGCTTTCCAGAGTGACCTCGTCCGTGCGGTACAGGGGCCTGAGAGATTCCGGGGAGGATTTGCTCCTTCGGCGCCTCCGAGGTTCCGGAGGACTCTCCCGCACGGGGTCAGCAGCCATTGGCCAGCCTATCAGCGGGGCCCGCGCACAGACCTTCGAGTGGCCACCATCCCCGATGTGCTCTTTTGTAGTACTTACGGATGATTTACGACCAACGGAGGGTCCGTGCAGACCGAAATCGATCCGCGCAACCTGATCGGCCGAAAGGCCTTCGACCGCAACGGCACCAAGATCGGCACGATCGACGAGATCTACCTCGACGACGCGACGGGAGTACCGGAGTGGGCGGCCATAAGGACAGGGCTGTTCTCCAGGGACGCTTTCGTGCCCCTGGAGCCCAGCGAACTGATCGACGGCACGCTGCGCGTTCCCTTCGAGCGGGCCCTGATCAAGGACGCTCCCGACTTCGGCGTGGGCCGCCATCTCTCCCCGGAACAGGAACTCCAGCTCTACCACCACTACGGCCTCGACGTGGCGCCCCCTCCCCCGGTCCCGGACCACGACTTCGGCAAGCTGGCAGGCACGGACGACACCTGACCCGTCGGCCCCTCATCCACACCGTCGGGTCTTCGCGGCCCGGAAGACACCAACGGCAGCGGACCCGCCGGCTCCAGCGCGGGATCGTCGGTCCGGAACGTACGCACCCGTCCGGGCTGCTCCGAGTCCGGCGTCTCGAACCGAACGGTCACCCGCCCCAGCCCGCTCCCCTGCACCCACCCGTGCCCGAAGTCGGCATGCCGTACGTCGTGCCCCGTGGTCCAGCGCCGCTCGGCGGGCGCCTCCTGCGAGTCGACGGCCTCGCGCTCCGACGCCTCCACCGGATCGAGTACCGCCAACTCCCCGGCGGCCTGGGCGAACAGGTCCTCCTGTGTGTAGTCGGCAAGGCCGCTGACCCCGACCCCCAGCAGCCGCACACCACCCGTCGTGTCCACGGACTCCAGGAGCCGGGCAGCCGCCTCCCGCACCACCGCGGGGGCGTCCGTAGGCCCCCGGAGCGTCTCCGACCGGGTCAGCGTGGAGAAGTCGTACCTCCGCACCTTGAGGACAATGGTGCGTCCGGACAACCCGGCGTCGCGCAGCCGCCGCACGCACCGGTCGGCCAGCCGCTGCACCTCCGTCCCCACCCGGACCCGGTCGTGGATGTCCACGTCGTACGTGCCCTCGACCGACACGGACTTCGTCTCCCGTTCCGCAACCACGGGCCGGACGTCGCGCGCCAGCGCCATCGCATACAGCGCGTGCCCGTGAGCCTTCCCGAGCAGCCGTACGAGCTCGTCCTCGCCCGCCTCGGCCAGTTCGTCGACCGTGCCGATCCCGGCCCGCCGCAGATGGTCCCCGGTCGCCGGGCCGACCCCGGGCAGGGTCCGCACCGGCATCGGCCCGAGCAGTGCCCGCTCCGTCCCGGGTTCGATCACCACCAGCCCGTCCGGCTTGGCCTGCTCCGAGGCGATCTTCGCGAGCATCTTGGAGGCGGCGAGCCCCACCGACCCCGTGAGCCCCGTGACGGCCCGTATGTCCGCGCGCAGCTTGATCCCGGCCTGCCGCGCCGACAACTCGTCCCAGGCCGCTCCCCCGGCCTCCAGATCCACGAACGCCTCGTCCAGGCTCAGCGGCTCCACGAGTGGCGACAACGCGTGCAGAAGCCCCATGACCTGCTCGCTGATCGAGCGGTAGAAGCCACCCCTGGGCACGAGATACGCGGCATTCGGCGCGAGCCGGCGCGCCTGCGCCATGGGCATCGCGGAGTTCACCCCGAAAACCCGGGCCTCGTACGAAGCGGTGGCCACCACCCCGCGCGGTCCGAGCCCGCCCACGACAACGGCTTTCCCGCGCAGGCTCGGCTTGGACGCCTGCTCCGCCGAGGCGAAGAAGGCATCCATGTCGAGATGCAGGATGGTGGGCGCGTTTCTCACATCACCGATGCTGCCCTACGCCACTGACAATGCCCCGGAACGCGGGGCGCCGCTCAGACCGCCCGGTTGCGCCGCCGCGCCAGCTCGTCCGTGGGGTTGTGTCCTACAAGCGTCTCGCCGGTGTCGACGCGCTCGCCGTGCAACTGCGAGAGAGCGCTTTCCACATCCCGCCACACCACGCCGACGGCGATGCCGAAAATGCCCTGCCCGCCCTGAAGCAGGGCGTGCACTTCGTCGGGGGACGTGCACTCGTAGACGGTCGCGCCGTCGCTCATCAGCGTCAGTCGCTCCAGGTCGCGGAACTCGCACGCCCGCAGATGCTGGACCGCGGTACGGATGTTCTGCAGCGACACGCCAGTGTCCAGAAAGCGCTTGACGATCTTCAGGACGACAACGTCCCGGAAACTGTAGAGCCGCTGGGTCCCCGACCCGTGCGCGGGCCGCACGCTCGGCTCCACCAAGCCGGTACGGGCCCAGTAGTCCAACTGCCGGTAAGTGATGCCGGCCGCCGCGCACGCCGTGGGGCCGCGGTAGCCGATGTCCTCGGACGCCATGGATGTCGCCCCTCCGCCGCCTGGTACAGCCGTCGGCCGCCGCGGAAGGTGATCGGCCGCGCTGCCATGAAGCGGGTACGGGCCGCTCTCCCCCAGACCACGTCCGGGGGCACCCCCAGCCGTACCGTCGCCGCTGCTTCTCACGCCGACCTCCGTCCTTGACCTGCCTTCTCGACGGTAGGCAGTCACCAGGGGCGCGTCAACGATCGCCACACTCGGCACGCCGAGTGATAATCACCCTAGGAGTGGTTTCCCGTACCCCACCGCGGGGAAAGGCTAGCCGAATGCGCTCCGCGTGGGCCGCACGACGCTCTCACACGCCGCTGGCAATTGCCATCATCCTTGACGTCACGGGCCAAAGACACGGCCCCACCGACCATCGGGTCCGTGGGGCGGCCCGAGCCTCATCAGCCGTCGCCCGCGAAGCTCACTGACTGTTGGTTCCGAAGTCCTCGGGGGAGATCTGGTCGAGGAACTCGCGGAACTTCTCCACTTCGTCCTCCTGCTCGTCAGGGATCGCGATCCCGGCGTCGTCGAGCACTCCGTCACTGCCGTAGATCGGTGTCCCGGTACGCAGCGCCAGCGCTATGGCGTCGGACGGACGGGCGCTCACCTCAACTCCACTGGCGAACACCAGCTCCGCGTAGAAGACGCCCTCGCGCAGGTCCGTGATGCGCACTTCGGTGAGCTCCTGGCCGACGGCCTCCAGCACGTCCTTGAACAGGTCGTGGGTCAGCGGTCGTGCGGGGGCCATGCCCTGCTGGGCGAAGGCGATCGCCGTCGCCTCCCCCGGTCCGATCCAGATGGGGAGGTAGCGGTCGCCTCCCACTTCACGCAGAAGCACGATCGGTTGGTTGGAGGGCATTTCGACCCGGACACCTACGACATCGAGCTCGTTCACACAGCAACCCTAGGCCGTGCCCGGGACGTTTGGGTAGTCGGGCACGGAACGGGTGGCCGATCCACCGTCCGGCGACCCTTCCCGCTCAGGGCTGCCGCACTCCCAGCGCGATACGCACCAGGGCCGCGTGCAGCTTCACCGTGAGCCCCGACAGTTCCCTGCTGCGGGTCTCCGCGAGGGCCCTGGTCTGCGGATTGCGGTGACGCTTGAGCGGGGCCACCACCTGGTCGACCAGGCCGGCCTCGCGCTCGGCCGCAGCCTTCATCACCCGCAGATGCCGGGGCTCGATCCCGAACCGCCCCAGCTCGGCGACGAGCGCGGCGACGGTGACCGTCTCCGCGTCGTACGCCCCGTCGGGCAACGGCGCGATCAGTCCGTACGACTGCCACTCCTGGAGCTCCTCGTCACCGATCTCGGCGGCTGCGAGCAGCTCGGCTCGGCCGATCCGAACAGCTGTGGGCCCTTCGGGCTCCAGGACCGGTTCGCCGTCCCGCTGACGGCCGACGCTGGGGAGCGGGACGGCCTCCCCGCGCTCCATGGCGTCCAGATACTCCCTGATCACCTTCAGGGGCAGGTAGTGATCCCGCTGCATTCTCAGGACATGGCCGAGGCGCTCGACGTCCTCCGGGCTGAACTTGCGGTACCCCGACGGGGTCCGCTGCGGCTCGATGAGCCCCTCCGACTCCAGAAAACGGATCTTGGAGATGGTGACTTCGGGGAACTCGTCACGCAGCACGTTCAGCACGGTGCCGATGCTCATCAGCCCACTGTCCGCGGCGGCGATGCCGTGCCCGGCACCGCCGCTCGGTGTTTGAAGCATGGACCTTCCCTGGGGTCCCCCCGGACTCAGTCCGGAGGAGGGTCAGTAGCCCCGCTGGCTCGCGTAGAACACCAGCCGGTACTTGCCGATCTGCACCTCGTCACCGTTTGACAGGGCGACCTGGTCGATCCGCTCACGGTTGACGTACGTGCCGTTGAGGCTGCCCACATCGGCGACCGTGAACATGCCGTCCTGGCCACGTCGGAACTCCACGTGACGGCGCGAGACGGTCACGTCGTCCAGGAAGATGTCGCTCTGCGGGTGACGCCCTGCCGTGGTCAGTTCACCGTCCAGGAGGAAGCGGCTGCCCGAGTTCGGGCCGCGGCGCACCACCAGAAGCGCCGAACCGAGCGGCAACGCGTCCACCGCGGCCTGCGCCTCGGGCGAGAGCATCGGCATCTGCGTCTGACCGGTCACCTCGGCGTCGTACGCCTCGATACCGGAGATCGAGATCGTGGACGTCGTCTCCGACGGACGCTCAGCGGCGACCCCCGCCCGCAGCGGCGCACCACAGTTGGAGCAGAAGCGGCTGTTCTCCGCGTTGCGGTTACCGCACCTCGTACACACCAGGGCCGACATCGACGGATCCTCCTGCCGCGGCTGCCCCGCCGGGGCATTGGACGCATTGGGGTCGGAGGAAAACTCTCCACCCGTACTTGAGGTTGACGGTTCCCCGAAACCTATGCGCCCGGACTGGGCAGGGTCAACAGACGGCACGCCCTGACCTCCGGGAACGTCACCGCCCGGACCGCCGACCTGGTCCCGGAACAGGGGACGCTGGCCCTCTGCGTCGGGCTGCGCGCGATGACGGGCGGTCGCGTTGCTGTCGCTGCCCTCTCGCGCGCTCTTGCCGCCGAACAACTTCGCAAACAACTTCACGGGCGATTCCCCTTGACCGAAACAGACCCGCCCGTGGGGCAGGACGAACCCTGACTGCACCTACCGGTCGACCCGGACATCCTCACAACGTCCGTCTCCACCTGACAGTTTCCACCACGCACCACCCATTCGGTGCGTCGACCCCCCGCAACCTCATGCCCTCCCCGGACGACCCCCATGCACCGCCGGTTCACTGGGAGGACGACCGAGCGTAGTCAGGCTGCTTCGCCGCCCGCAAGGCGTCCACGACGATCTTGTCCGCCCGCTCCACGGTAACGGTGGCCTGCTCCTTCTCCAGGCTCTGCACCACACCTCCGGGGATGTTGAGCGCCGGTTCGAGGTCCTGCGGCTTGCCGATGACCTTGAAACGATAGGGAGCGTCGATCTTGTTCCCGTCGACGCTCACTCCTCCACCGTCCTCGTCCGCCAGAAAGGTCCCCGCGACGACCCGTACGCCGTTCACCTGGATCGCCTCGGCGCCGGCCGCGCGCAACTCCTGGATCGCGTCGAGCAGCATGTCGGCTTCGACCGTTCCCTTCGTGTCCTCGACGGTCAGCGTGATCCCGGGCCCCTGCGCGGCCACCGTGCCCGCCAGGATCCCCAGCTGCCGCTCCTTCTCGACCGTCTGCTTACGGGCTTCCTCGGCCTGGTCCGAGCTGTTCTCCAACTCGGTCCGCTGATCTTCGAGACCCTGCTTCTCGTCCTCAAGACGCTGAGTACGGTCATCCAGTTCATCGAGAATGCGTACAAGATCTTCCTGACGGGCACCGCGCAGCGCCCCGTCACTGTCACTGTTGGACGCGACCTGGACCGCCAGCCCGAATCCAAGCCCGAACAACAGCAGGGCGACGATGAGTTGGGCCCGGGTCACCCGCGGCGGCCACAGCCCCTTCACCAACCTCTGACGGCCGGTCAGGGAGGTTTTCGGCTCCTCAGCCACCGCCGCGTCCACGGTCTGCGCGTCCAGGTCCTCGGAGGGCTTGGCAGAAACCTCCTCGGGCAGTTCCTCGCGCAGCCGGTTCTCGCTCGCCTCGGCGTGCTTGCCGCTCGCCTTGTTCTTGTCGTTGTCACTCATCGGCGTCAGGCCCGGAACACGTGCCGGCGGATCGCCGCGGCATTGGAGAAGATGCGGATACCGAGGACCACGACGACACCGGTGGACAACTGGGCGCCGACGCCCAGCTTGTCGCCCAGGAAGACGATCAGCGCGGCCACGACGACGTTCGACAGGAACGACACCACGAAGACCTTGTCGTCGAAGATGCCGTCGAGCATGGCCCGCAGACCGCCGAACACGGCGTCCAGGGCCGCGACGACGGCGATGGGAAGGTAAGGCTCGACGACCGCCGGAACCTCGGGCCTGACCAACAATCCAGCCACGACTCCCACGACGAGGCCCAGTACCGCGATCACGATGTGCCCTTCTCTGTGCTCGGCTGTGCTGTACGTACGATCACACTCGGTGCGGCAGGCAGCCGGAGATCACTCTCCACGGAGATGCTGGTCCGGATGTCGAAGTTCTCCTGCAGCGCGTGCAGATACAGTCCGTCGGCGCTGTCCTGGAACTTGGTGCTGAGCCGCTTGCCGTCCCCCACCGCGAGCACCGTGTACGGCGGCACCAGCGGCTTGTTGTCGACCAGTATCGCGTCTCCCGCGGCCCGGATCGCCGACAGCGCCGTCAGCCGCTGCCCGTTGATCGCGATCGCCTCGGCACCTGACTGCCACAGTCCGTTCACGACCCGCTGCATGTCCCGGTCGCGCACCCGCCCGGTGTCGGAGAACCCGGAAGCCTCCCGTGCGTCCCCGCCGGCACCGGTGCTGGCTTCCTTGGCGTCGTCCACGACGAGCTTGACACCCGGTCCGCGCACCTCGGTCGCCCCGGACAGAATCCCCAACAGGTCGGCCTGTTCACCGCCGCCCTCCGACTTCAGCGCCGCGCGCTGACGTGCGCCTACATCGTCGCGCAACTGGTCGATGGTCTTCTCCAGCTTGTCGGCCGCCTCGGTCTCGCGGTCGATACGGTCGATCAGTTCCTCGCGCTCCTTGGCGATCCCGGGCGCCGCTATCCGCGCCTGAGCAGCCCCCACGGTCACCACCAGCGCGGCAAGCACCAGGCCGGCGGCGAGACCCAGTTTCGCCCTGAGCGGCTTCGGCACTCCGCCGTGACCGGCGGCCTTCCTGCGCGCGGCAGCCTCGGCGTACCCCTCGTCAAGGCTGTGATCCATGACGTTGGTGAGCAGCGACATGGACGCGTCCGGGCGGGAATCGCTCGTGGGGGTGCTCCGAACGGGGGGCTGCTGTGGCATGCCGCACATCGTCCCACGTCGCGACCACTGCCTCCGAACGGCCCCACGCGTGTGCCGGACGAGCCCCGTTGGGGACTCCTGTCCGGCACGCGCGCGTGCACCTCGATTCAGCGACCGGCGCCGTCCACCACGGCAGCCCACTCGTCGAGCAGGGCCTGGGCGGAAGCATCGTCAGGCCCCTCGGCCCACAGATGCGTAACAGCTTCCGCCGGGTCGGGCAGGACCATCACCCACCGCCCGTCGGTCTCGACCACCCGCACCCCGTCCGTCGTATCGACGAACCGTTCTCCGGCCTCCTCGACAACACGCCGCATGACAAGTCCCTTGACAGCCCAGGGAGTCGCCAGATCCCGCTTCAGAACGTGTGCACGAGGAATCCTGGCATCGATCTGGCTGAGTGTGAGCTGCGTCCTTGCGACCAGCCCGATGAGCCGTACGAAGGCCGCTGTGCCGTCGAACACGCTGCTGAACTCGGGCACGATGAATCCGCCGCGCCCATCCCCGCCGAAGATGGTCGACTCATCGCGCCCGACCCGGGTCAGATCGTCTGGCGATGTGGTCGTCCATTCCACCTGTGTCCCGTGATAGGCGGCGACCTGCTCGGCGATCCGTGTAGTGGTCACCGGTAGCGCCACTCGCCCACTGCGCCGTTCGGCGGCCACCAGATCCAGCATGACGAGCAGCGCTCGATCATCCTCGATGATCCGCCCCTTCTCGTCGACGAGCGAAAGCCGCTCACCCACCGGATCGAAACGCACTCCGAAGGCGGCGCGCGCCGACGCCACGATCTCCCCGAGCCGCACCATCCCGGACCGCCGGGTATCCGCGGACTCCGTCGGCCTGGACTCGTCGAGACCGGGGTTGATGGTCAGCGAATCGACACCGAGCTTTCCGAGCAGGCTGGGCAGCACCAGTCCCGCACTGCCGTTGGAGGCATCCACGACAACCTTGAGCCCGGACTCCGCAATGCCTGTCGTGTCCACATTCCGGAGCAACGACCCGGTGTAGGAGTCGAACACGCTGGCGGGAAAATGCAGATCCCCGATCTCTCCAGGGAACGCCCTCCGGTACTCCTGCCGCGCGAACACCCGGTCCAGCTTCCGCTGGCTTGCCTGCGAAAGATCGGCCCCTTGCCCGTCGAAGAACATGATGTCGACGGAATCAGGCACACCGGGCGTCGTCCGGATCATGATTCCGCCGGCACTCCCCCGCGCGGTCTGCTGTCGCGCCACCGGCAGCGGTACGTTTTCCAGATCTCGCACGTCGATGGCGCTGGTCTGCAACGCGGAGATGACCGCCCGCTTGAGAGCGCGGGCGCCCCGGGAGTGGTCGCGGGCGGTGGTGACTGTGGACCCCTTTTTCAAGGTGGTCGCGTAGGCACCGGCCAGCCGCACCGCCAGCTCGGGAGTGATCTCGACGTTGAGAATCCCGGACACTCCACGGGCACCGAAGAGATGCGCCTGCCCCCTGGATTCCCAGATCACCGAATTGTTGACGAAGGCACCGGCCTCGATCGTCTTGAACGGGTAAACGCGCACGTTGCCCTGAATGATCGATTCTTCACCGACGAGACACTCGTCGCCGATGACCGCTCCGTCCTCGATCCGGGCCGCGCGCATGATGTCGGTGTTCTTCCCGACGACGCAGCCGCGCAGATTGCTGTGCTGGCCGATGTACACGTTGTCGTGCAACACGGCCTTGTGCAGGAAAGCCCCGCTCTTCACGACGACATTCGAGCCGACAACAGTGTGTTCGCGGATTTCCACGCCGGCCTCGACCTTGGCGTAGTCCCCGATGTAGAGGGGCCCACGGAGCACGGCATCGGGATGCACCTCGGCACCCTCCGCAACCCACACACCGGGCGAGATCTCGAAGCCGTCGATCTCTACATCGACCTTGCCCTCCAGGACATCGGCCTGTGCCTTCACGTAGCTCTCGTGTGTACCGACGTCTTCCCAGTACCCCTCGGCGATGTAGCCGTAGACCAGCCGCCCTTCCTTCATGAGCTGCGGGAAGACATCACCGGACCAGTCGACGGAAACATCGGCCTCGACATAGTCGAAGACCTCGGGCTCCATGACGTAGATACCGGTGTTCACGGTGTCGGAGAAGACCTGTCCCCAGGTCGGCTTCTCGAGGAAGCGCTCGACCTTGCCTTCCTCGTCGACGATGGTGATACCGAATTCCAGTGGATTCGGCACCCTCGCCAGGCAGACAGTGACGAGCGCACCCTTCTCCTTGTGGAAATTGATGAGCTCGGTGAGGTCGAAGTCGGTCAGAGCATCGCCGGAGATGACGAGGAAAGTGTCATCCTTCAACGCCTCTTCAGCGTTCTTGACGCTTCCGGCGGTTCCGAGTGGCTTCTCCTCGTTGGCATAGGTGAGCTCCATCCCGAGCTCCTCGCCGTCACCGAAGTAGTTCTTGACGAGCGAGGCCAGGAACTGAACAGTAACGACTGTCTCGTTGAGCCCATGCCTTTTGAGCAGCCGCAGCACATGCTCCATGATCGGCCGATTGGCCACTGGCAGGAGCGGCTTGGGCATGCTCGAGGTCATTGGGCGAAGGCGCGTGCCTTCGCCTCCGGCCATCACGACGGCCTTCATGTCGGAAGCGTCCTCCTTGAAGAGACGGTCAAGCCGACTTGACCCGTCCAGATTGTCCCGCACTTTTCCGAAGCGGGCCATCGAGCCACTACAGCCGCCCAATCGGGCGAGTTCAATCGGCCATGGCGTCCGCACGGACCAGCCGCCGGACTTGTACCACGTAGAGGACTCCTGCCCACCAATAGAGCGTTGTACCCCATCCGGCGAACGCCCATCCGAAAATAGCAGCGAGTGACGAGATCCATCCACTTCCGTCACTGAGCAGAAGTAGCGGGAAGGCACACATCAAGTTGAAGGTAGCGGCCTTCCCGAGGAAGTTCACCTGCGGCGGCGGATACCCATGACGCCTGAGGATCCCCACCATCACCAGCAGGACCAGCTCTCGTGCCAGCAGTGCAGCGGTCACCCAGATTGGCAGAATCTCGCGCCAGGTGAGACCGACCAAAGTCGACAGAATGTAGAGCCGGTCGGCCGCGGGATCAAGGAGCCGACCGAGACTGCTGATCTGGTTCCAGCGCCTGGCGAGCTTGCCGTCCAGATAGTCGCTGACCCCGCTCAGCATCAGCACCAGGACCGCCCAACCATCGCTCTTCGGGCCGCCGAACTCAGGGCGCAGGATCAGCCACAGAAAGACGGGTACACCGACGAGGCGCGCCATGCTGAGGATGTTCGGGATGGTGAGGACCCGTTCTGTCTGGACGCGGGTCTCCTGAACCTCCACCCGGGGGCCTCCTGTGGGAAACGAGCCAACGATGCTTCCTGACCATACCTCAACACAAAAAAGCTCCGGCTCCCGGGCAGTGTGCCCAAGAGCCGGAGCTATAAAAGGAGTTCGGCGGTGTCCTACTCTCCCACAGGGTCCCCCCTGCAGTACCATCGGCGCTG
>NZ_JAVFVX010000002.1:0-175320 GCF_033441795.1 Streptomyces sp. ADMS
AGGGGGCGCGCGACGCCGGATGCCGAAGGTCCGCGACCACGGGGCCGAACGTCCCCGAGCTGAGGGCCTGTTGGGCTGCGGAAGCGGCTTGGGTGTCACGGGTGCCAGTCGAACCGGCCCGGTCCCTCGCACTCCTCCGCCCGTCCGTGGATCATGGGGTCACGCCGCAGAAGGAGGCCCATGTCCCAGAGCTCGGGCAGACCCGTTTCCCTGGGGCGCCGTTTCGCCCCGGGGCTCGGCTCGCTCCTCGGCTACCGGCGCGCCTGGCTGCGCGGCGACCTGCTGGCCGGGTTGACCGTGGCCGCGTATCTCGTGCCGCAGGTGATGGCGTACGCGGGTGTGGCCGGTCTGCCGCCGGTCGCCGGGCTGTGGGCAATCCTGCCCGCGCTCGCCCTGTACGCCCTGCTCGGTTCCTCGCGTCTGCTGTCGATCGGGCCCGAGTCCACAACAGCGCTGATGACGGCGACCGTGGTCGGGCCGCTGGCCGCGGGAGACCCCAGCCGTTACGCCACCCTGGCCGCCACCGTGGCCATCACGGTCGGGCTGCTGTGCGTGGTGGCCTGGGCGGTGCGGCTCGGCTTCGTCGCGGACCTGCTCTCCCGGCCGGTGCTGGTCGGCTATCTGGCGGGGGTGGCACTGATCATGATCGTGGACCAGTTGCCCAAACTCACCGGGGTCAGTACCACGGGATCGACCTTCTTGCCCCGGCTGTGGTCCTTCGTACGGCATGTGTCGCAGATCCACCTCCCCACACTGCTGTTCGCGACGGCCCTGCTCGCCTTCGTCCTGACCGTGGCCCGCTTCTTCCCCACGGTCCCAGGGCCCCTGCTGGCCGTGGTCCTCGCGACGACGGCCGTGACCGTCCTCGACCTGGAGGACCGCCACGGGATCAAGGTGATCGGAGAGGTCCCGGCAGGTCTGCCGGGGCTTGCCGTCCCGAACCTGACCGAACTGCCGCACCTGGTGCTGCCCGCCCTCGGTGTCCTCCTCGTCGGTTACACCGACGTCATCCTCACCGCGCGGGCCTTCGCCGACCGCGCCGAAGAGGGACCCGGGCTCGACGCCAACCAGGAACTGCTGGCCCTGGGCGCGGCCAACCTCGGCGCTGGGGCGGTGCACGGGTTCCCGGTCAGCAGCAGCGCCAGCCGCACCGCGCTCGCCTCTTCGGTGGGCGCCCGCTCCCAGGCGTACTCGCTGGTCGCCGCCGCGGCCGTCCTCGCCGTCCTGTTCTTCCTCAGCCCGCTGCTCACCCGGACACCGTCGGTCGTGCTGGGCGCACTCGTCGTCTACGCCGCCCTCCGCATGATCGACCTGGCGGGCTTCCGGCGGCTGGCGGGCTTCCGGCGCCGTGAGCTGCTGCTGGCGCTCGGCTGCCTGGCCGGCGTACTGGCTCTGGACATCCTGTACGGGGTGCTGGTCGCCGTCGGTCTGTCGGTGGCCGAGTTGCTGGCCCGGGTCGCGCGCCCGCACGACGCGATCGAGGGGGTGGTCCCCGGGGTGGCCGGCATGCACGACGTGGACGACTATCCGCAGGCCCGCACGATCCCCGGTCTGCTGGTCTACCGCTACGACTCTCCCCTGTTCTTCGCCAACGCGGAGAACTTCCACCGCCGGGCCCTGGCCGCCGTCGACACACAGGAGAGCCCGGTCCGCTGGTTCGTCCTCAACGCCGAGGCCAATGTG
The DNA here is from genome assembly GCF_033441795.1 of Streptomyces sp. ADMS. NCBI lineage: Bacteria > Bacillati > Actinomycetota > Actinomycetes > Kitasatosporales > Streptomycetaceae > Streptomyces > Streptomyces sp. ADMS. The sequence goes on from NZ_JAVFVX010000002.1 coordinate 1,684, forward strand.
GAGGTCGACATCACCGCCCTGGACGCTGTCGAAGAGTTGCGCCTCGAACTGGCCCGCCGGGGCATCGTCTTCGCCCTCGCCCGTGTCAAGCAGGACCTGCGGGACGAGTTGGACGCGTACGGCCTGACGGAGTCCGTGGGCGCCGGCCTCATTTTCCCCACCCTGCCGACCGCCGTTGCCGCGTTCCGGAGGTGGGACCGCGCTCAGTAGGTCACGAGTCCGCGCTCCCTGAACTGCCACGCACCCGCGCCGTCAGCGCGGTGTCGGGAGGGAGTAAACCCATGAATCGTTTCACCTCGCAAGCGGGCGCCGAAGTTGACGCTCTCGTCGGCGTTCACAGATGGTCCACTCCCGCTCCACCGGACGGGTAGCCGACACCGCGGAGCCCCGGTCCATGCTCGCCGCAGTGCGCCTGACGCGGTCCGCGCCTCACGACCTCCCGCAGGGCAGCCCTGGCTGACAGGATTCAGCAGGTGACAGAAGCGTTGGCAGCGCACGCAACCCACGCCGACATCGCCACCGCGCTGGGCAAGAACTCCGACGCCGCCACCTACACGGCCCAACGCCATCAAGGACGCGGTCAACGCCCGGATGCGGGACTCCACCAAGGGTGCCTACGCGACGGCCTGAACAACGACGGCACGGCGATCAACCACTACGCCGTCCCAGCCGGCGTCTCGGGGACGCCCCCTGTACGCAGGACTGGACCAATGCGGCACGGCCCCTCATGATGACGATGCCATGTCAATGCATGCCTCTGGACGGTGACCGTGCGCGGATCCTTCATCTGGGCCAGGGCAGCACTGGCCGCCGTACTCCTCGTGACGACCCTGGCACCCGTTGCCGAGGCAGCAGTCCGACGAGCGCCCGCCCCCGAGGCCGGTGCCCGACCCGAAGACGCCGCGCACTCGGTGGACTGGACGGCGCCGCTCAGCACACGGGGTCGCTGGATCGTCGACGCTGACGGCGGCCGTTTCAAGCTGCGGTCCGGTAACTGGCACGGAGCCAGCGGCACCTGGAACGGCTCGGGAAACCCGGACGAGGACGCCGGCCATCACGCGGGGGAGAACTCCGGCAGGATGCCGCTCGGCCTGGACCGTGCCCCCATGGCCGAGATCATCGCCGGCTTCCAGGAGATCGGCATCAACAGTGTCCGGCTGCCCTTCTCCAACGAGATGATCCACGACAGCCGCTCCGTCACGGACGATTCCGTGGCCGCCAACCCCTCCCTGCGCGGCCGAACCCCGCTACAGGTGTACGACGTCGTGGTACGGCAACTCACCGCCGCCGGGCTCGCGGTGATCCTCAACAACCACACCAACACCACACGCTGGTGCTGCGGAGTCGACGGCAACGAACGCTGGAACGCGAGCCAGTCCGCCGAGACCTGGGAGAACGACTGGCTCTTCATGGCCCGCCGCTACCGGGACAACCAACGCGTCGTCGGCGCCGACCTCTACAACGAGGTGCGCCGCGATGTCTGGGACGACCCCAACTGGGGGCTCGGCGACGACCACGACTGGTTCGCCGCCTCGCAGCGCGTCGGTGACCGCATCCTGACGGAGGCCGACCCCGACCTCCTGATCATCGTGGAGGGCATCAACTGGACCGGCATCCCTGTCGACGGACTGCCCCACGAACGCCCCACCCTGGAACCCGTACGCCGCCTCTCCCACACCCTTGTCGACTCCGGCAAGCTCGTGTATTCCGCCCACTTCTACGACTACACGGGCCCGAACCACAGCGGCGCCACAGGCACGGGCGAGACCAGCGACCCCCGCTACCGCGACCTGAGCCCCGCCGAACTGATCAAGGTGCTGGACCGCCAGGCCTTCTTCGTGACCACGGAGACGGACAGGCACTTCACCGCGCCCATCTGGGTCAGCGAGTTCGGCGTCGGCGGCCGGGACGAGACCGGGGACAAGCAGCGGGCGTGGTTCGGGAACTTCGTCGACCACCTGATCCGTACCGACGCCGACTTCGCGTACTGGCCGCTCGTCGGCCAGCACGAGGACCGCAAGGGCAACGGCTGGGCCCTGCTGCACTGGGACGCCGAGGGCCACCGCATGGGCCTCTACGACGGCGACGACTGGCGGGCGACTGCCTGGACCCGGCTCATCGGGGCCCAGGGTCGCACCGGCACGGTGGAGCCCGTGGCGGACTGGTCGATGCTCAGCCCCGATCACGGCGACTTCGTCCAGTCGCGGCGGATACGGGCCCTGCCCGACTGGGACTTGGGCGCCCGCAAGGCCGTGTGCCCCGACGGACAGCGACTGCTCGGCCTCGGCCACACCGGCAACCGGGGCCTGTGCTCGGACGTGTCCACCGGCCCCTTGTGGGACCCGGCCGGCGGACACGTGGTGGTCGTCGACGAACGGTATGTCGGGCCGGGCCAGGAATGGGCGTCCGGATACACCAAACTCCAGTGCCCCGACGGCCACTTCCTGACCGGCTACAGCGTCCGCGGCGCCGCTGTCTCCGCCGCCCTGTGCGCGGCCGCCCCGGCCGGCGCGCTCGGCGCGAACGGCCGTACCGTCTGGTTCGACCGGGGCGACAACAGGGGCTCGGCCGCCAAGGGCGGCGACTTTGCGCAGGGCCGCTACAAGGGCCAGTGCGCGGACGACGAGTACGCGGCCGGGATCGCGTACACGGGTCGGGTGGGCTCGGCACGGACTCCGGACGCGTTGTACTGCCGGAAACTGACGGGAGTTCCGGGCTGGTCTGCGCGCCGTGCCACGACGCCACCCCGGCCGACGTTGACCAGCGGGCCGCCGGGCTTCACAGCGCCGGCTGTTCGGCGCCGATGATGTGCTGTGTGCCTGGGTGAGCGACACCTGGAAGATCATCACATCGCATCGGCGCAAGCACAGCCAGGTGGCAGCGGCGGCCGCCGCCCGTCGCTCCTCGGGACGGGCTGATCAGCCCGCTGTCCGGCTCACCTGAAGACTGCCTCAGCCTGCGTACATTGTGACCCTCGGCTGGACGAACTGCCGGCAGGCACCAACACGGTCTCCTACCTGGTGCCGGCCGACCCTTCACCGGCCAGGTCGGTCAACAACACGTCAGCGACCAGTTCCTCGACCACGGCGGTGTTGTGTTCGGTCATGGCCCGGGTCAGTTCGGGGTCCCAGGGCGCTTCGGTGAGGCGGCCGGGCGGAGGGCCGTGCGGAGTACGGGCGACCGCTGCGCGGTAGTCCGCCGCCGTCATGCGCCAGGGATGGGCCGGCGTCTTGTCCAGGAGATACGCGGCGATGCGGATGCCTTCGCCATCGAAGTCGCCGTGGTAACGGAGAGCGGCGCCATGGTTCGCGAGGAGGCGGAGAAGGTGGATGGCCGCACTGTTGGGCCAGCCGGAGGTGCACACGAGCGGCGGGCAGTCCGAGCCGAAGCGGCGTACGGCGAGAGCCAGAATGCTGGGGTTCTCCACTGCGTGAACGACGGGTGCGGAGTCTGTGGCGAGGGTGAACCCACCCGGGGCCCGCAGTTGAGCGAGGGTCAGGCTGGCGGCCTGGCCGGCCTCGGCGCACACGCGGGCCACACGGGCGAGCGGGCCGTCTCCGGCGGGGTGCAGTCCACCTACGAGGACGGTGGCGGACAGGCCGTCGTCGGCGACACCGACGCGGGTCCACAGGGCACGCCGGTCCGCCGCGGACTGCGGCGGGTCGGTGTCGTGGAGGGTCGCCAGGGCACGCAGGACGAGGGTGGACAGGCGGGTGCCGTCGTCGAGTGCGTGGGAGTCGCCCTTCAGCACTCTGGCAGCGAACACGGGCAGCGGCTCCGCTCCGGCGGGGAGCGCCGCGAGCACGGTCAGGGCGTCGGTCAGCAGGGATCGGGTTCGTTCCGGGGAGCCACCCACCAGGCCGGCGGCTCGGCACGAGGCGGTCCAGGCTGCGAGCGCAGGCTGGGCACGTACCGTGGCGTGGCCGTCCAGCCACGTCCACAGTTCGGCGCGTTCGCCCTCCTGGCGGCGCCGTTCGCCCGCGCGGTCGTCGAGGGGGCCGACGAGTTCGGTGACGGTTTCGCGCACCGTACGGCCGCACAGCTCGGTGACGGCCTCCTCCAGACGGACCAGGGCGACGGAGGGCCGGGCGTCCGGCAGACGGTCCAGGCCGAGAAGGTCGGCGAGGGCCTCGCGCTGCGCGTCGTCGAGCGGTCCGAGACGCACCCGTGTGACGGAGCGGCCGGAGGAGAGACGGTTGTGGACCGTGTGCCAGAGCGGCCGGAGTTCAGGGCGCCGCAGGGTGTGCTCGCCCGGGGTCGTCTCCGGGTGTGTCATCCCGCCTCCAGGTCGGTGCCGTTCCAGACGAAGCGGGCGCTGGTGACCGCGTCGTCGCCTCCGTCTGTGAGCAGTTGGTGAACGGCGATGCCGGGCAGCTCGCCGTAGGTGCACCACTCGTGGTCGGAGGTGACCATGAGATCCAGGTCGAGTGCCGTGAGCAGGGCGAAGACCTGGCCGCGGTTGACGGTGTCGACACCGACGAAGACCTCGTCCAGCAGGATCGGCCGGGGTGCCAGGGGCACGGCCTCGTAGTGGGCGGCGACCGCGGCGAACAGCGGCAGGTGCAGCGCGATGGCCTTCTCTCCGCCGGAGAGCGCGCCGTGCAGCTTCTTGGTCAGGGGCTGCCAGCCGGTTCCGTTCGCCCGGTCGAGGCGGACGGTGAAGCGGTGCCAGGCGGTGTAGTCGAGCACCTCGCCGAGCTGTTCCTCCCAGCTCGCTGCGGTGTCACTTCCCTTGGCCTCCTCGATACGGGCGCCGAAGAAGCCGTGCAGGGCCTCCCGGTCGGTCTCGGTGACCCGGCCGGGATCCTTCAGCAGCAGCCGGCGGGCGGTGCGGGTGCTGTCCGGAAGATCCGGACGGACGTCCCAGACGAGCTGGACGGCGACGTTGGAAGCGGTACGGACCCGCTCCAGGTGCCCGTTCATACGGTCCACGAGGTCGCCGGCCTGACGGATGCGCGCCGCGAGGTGGCGGCGGATGTCACCGGTGAGGATCTGGTCGAAGAGGCGGCGCTCGGCGGTGGTGATGTCGTCCCTGCTGCGGTCGCGCTCCTGGGCGAGTGTGGTGAGCAGGCCGGTCGCCCCCACTCGTACGCCGTCCAGGGTGGCGGTGAAGAGCTGGATGTCTTCGTCCGGTTCCAGGTCCAGGTCGGCACGGGCGCCGAGGTGCTGGCGAGCCTCGTGGACCGCTTCGGAGAGGCGGGTCGCGGCGTCGCCCAGGTGGCGTGGGGCATGCGGGATGCCGGGCCACTTCGCCGCCGTGGCGCGGGCCGCCTCCAGGGTGGCCTTGGTGCCGTCCCCGGCGTGCAGTTCCGGTGTGAAGCCGGCGTCCTCTGCCAGCCCGACCAGGCACAGGTGCCGGAACCGTTGAACCGAGCCGTCCCGGACCGCGACGGCCTGCTCCCGTCGTTCGGCGTCCTGGCCGCTGGTCGCCCGCAGGCCCCCGATCTGCCCTTCCAGCCGCAGCAACAGATCGGCCACCTGGCCGGCCTCGACACGGCAGCGGCCAAGCTCGGCGCGCGCCTCGGTGACGCGTGCGACGATCTGGCGGTAGTCCTCGCCGACAGTGGCCTCCACCGCCTCCAGGCGCGCGTGCAGACCCGCCGCCTCCGCTTCGGCGGCGGTCGCACCCTCGGCCTGTTCCTCGGCCGTCCGGCGCGACCGGTCTGCCTGCGCGGCCAGCTGGTGGGCCCTGTCGGCAGCGGTGGTCGCGGTGAGCCGGGCGTCCACCCAGCTGTCGGCGGAGTCCCGGAACCTGTCGATGTCGACAAAGAGTTCACGCAACCGGTCGCGGTCGGTGGGCAGTCCGTGTTCCGCGGCCCGGCGGCTGAGCGTGCGCAGAGCGGACGCCACCTCGCCCTCGCACCGCGCCAGATGCCCGGCGGCGTCGCGCACGGCGTCGTCCCGGGCAGCCACCTTCTCCTCGGCCCGGTCCCAGTCACGCCGACGCGCGTCGAGTTCCCGGTGGTCGGGTCGAGCGGCACGGTCGGTGTCCAGGCGGGCGCGGCGGGCGCCCAGGCCGCGCAGCTGGTCGTCGAGCACGGCGAGGGAGGCGTTCATCTCGCCGATCCGTTCGGAAAGTTCACCGATTCTGCGCCGGCGGGCCCGCTGTCGCGCGAGGGCGCCGATGTGGGCCGGTTCCGGTTTGCTCCAGCTTCCGGTGGCGAGCGAGAGACGCCAGGCACCGTGTGCCGAAACGGCCGCGGGGTGCCCGCCGGGCAGAGATGTGCCGTAGGCGACACCGGCGAGGATGCGGGTCACGGTGTCGGCCGGGACGGGGATGGCCTCCTCGGGCTTCAGTACCTCCAGCAGGCTGGGCCCGGGAGCGGTCACGGCCAGGGCCGCCTCGGCACGGGTGTCGTGTCCGGGCAGCGTGATCCCTTCGTAGGGGCTGACCCAGGCATCGAGTAGGCCCGACGCCTCCAGTGCGGCCTCCACCGCGGCCTGGACGGGAAGCGGCACGCCTTCACGGAAGGCGACCAGACGCCACAGGGGCGCTCCCGCCGTCGCCGTACGGACGGTGGTGCGGGTGGACGGCGACGGAGGCGGCAGCTCGGTTTCACCGCTCAGCGCTCGTACCGCCTCCTCCACTCGGCTCCGGTCGTCCCGCAGCCCTTGGCGCGCGGCTCGGACGGTGGCCTCCGCCGTGGCGATCTCCTGTTCCAGCGGGCGTGCGGCGGCTTCGGCCAGGGCCGTTACCTCTGCCTCGCTCGCCGCACCGACCACCAGTTCCCCGGGGTCGGCGATGCGCAGTTCCGTGCAGCCGTCGGCCCACGCGAGGAGCCGTTCCGCCTGTGCGGCAAGGGCGTCGTCCCAGGCGCCGGATGCCTCGTCCCGCCGGGCGATCCCCTCGGCGAGCCGTACACGCGCCTCGTCCAGCAGCCCTTCGGCGGTGCCCCGGTCGCGTACCGCCCGGTCGTGCTCGTCCATCGCCCCGGTGATGACGGTGACCTGCTGCCGTCGGGCGGTGACCGCGCCCCGCAGCAGCCGACGGGCCTGTCGGGCCCCGTCGTCACCTCCCGTGGGTGCGGTGCCGAAGGCTTCGGGCCGACTGCCGCCCGGCTCACGCCCCGTGCGGGTGGTGAGGGACCCCGTACGGTCCTCGCCCAGGACGGACCTCGCCTCGTGATGGATGGACTCCAGCCCCGCCGCCCGGGCCGCCCTGCGTGTTTCCTCGGCGGCTTCGCGCGCGTGCTCGGCGAGTGTGCGGGCCCGGCCCATGGCGTCGTCGGCGTGCCTCTGGTCCTCTTCCGCCCTGAGCCCAGTGGCCCGGGCAGTAGCGCGCCGGCGCCCGGCGGCGGCTGCCATGTCTTCCGTGCGGCGGCGCAGCCGGTCGAGTTCCTCACCCTGTCTGTACGCGTCGCTCTCGCGCAGCCCCTCGACGGTCTCCTCCAGGGCATGCGCGCGCAGGTCCTGTTCCCTGCGCCGGGCCTGGGCCGACTCGCGTTGCGCCAGTGCCTGTTCCAGCTCCTCGGCGCTCTGGCGGGCGACACGGGTGAGGTTGTCCATCTCCGTGGTGGCCGAGATCAGCGCTGCGGAACCGGCGCGCAGGACCCGGCGCGCGTAGGCACGTTGCCGGGATGCGACAGTCTCGGCTGCCGTCACTTCGTCGTCGAGCCGCTTGAGGTGTTCGCGCTGGCGGTCCAACCGCTCGAAGCCCTCGGCGAGTTCGGCGATCTCTGCCTCGCCCAGCGGTGGCAGGGCGCGGGACAGCAGGGTGGAGAGCAGGGACGGGTCGAGCCGTTCGGACAGTTTGGGCTGGCGCAGCTGGAGCAGGGCGGACAGCAGCGATTCGTACCGCTGCTCCCCCATGCCGGCGAAGAGTTCACGCCGTACGGCCGTGCGGTAGTCGGTGGCCGTGGTGTACACGTCGCCGCGGTCGCGCAGCGCTTCGGTGAGGGCGGCCCGGGTCAGTGGCTGTCCAGCCTCGTTGACGAGGAGCACACCGTCGGGGTGGGCGATCCTGGAGCCGGTGGTGAAGTAGTCGGCGTGCACCCCGCTGGTGTGCACGCTCGCCTGCAGGCGAGCTCCGCAGCCGAACCACCGCTCGGTGCCGTCGTCGCCGGTGCGGCAGAACTCCATCCACACGTACCCGACGCGGGTCTTGCCGGAGGCGCCCTCGCCCAGCAGGTTCCAGTGCATGGTGCGCTCCGAACCACCGAACGTCGACAGGCGGTTGGGGCGGAGGCTGGCGTCGAAGAGGAAGGGCAGCAGAAGTTCCAGGGCCTTTGACTTGCCCGAACCGTTCTGCCCGCGCAGCAGCAGGCGGCCCTGGTGGAAGGTGAAGGTCTCGTCGTAGTAGCGCCAGACGTTGAGGATGCCCGCGCGTTGCGGCTGCCAGCGGCTGCCGACGGCGTGCGCGGCACGTGCCGGTGCACCGGTCCGCTCGGTGGGCTCCGGCTGCCGCGCCAGGGGAAGCTCTGTCACGCTCACTGCTGGTCTCCTTCTGCGACAACGCCACCGGAAGCGGTGGTGCCTGCCGTCTTGCGCGAGCTCGCGTCCGGTCCGGACTTGTCTTCCGGGTCCGAACTCGTCGTCTTCGTCAGGCGGTAGCGGTACGCGGCCGGGCACGCGACCACACGGCCCCTGGTCCGGCGGACCAGGCCGGCATCGCGCAGCACACCTACAGCGTCGTCGGCGAGCCGGGCGGCGCCGTCCTCGGACTGAAACGCCTTGGCCCAGCGCGGGAAGCGTCGCAGCAGATCCGCTCCGGCCTCGGCGAGCTGCTCGGGCAGCAGTCCGGCCGGCGCGGCGCAGAGCGGCTCCAGAAGGAGCAGCGCGGCGACCCTGGCGGTGGATGTGTCGTCGGGGAAACGGACATCGGTGGCCAGTCCGTCCGGGTCCACGAGCAGGAAGCCCTCTGCTCGTTCCTCCAGGACGAAACCGGCCTGCTCGACCGAGCGACGCAGGATCTGGCGTCCGGTCAGAGAGGTTACGTAGGCCAGCTCGTCGTCGGTGAGGTCCGACCGGTACAGCACGGGGTCGTCGAAGAGGCGGCGCAGTACCGAGTGGCGGAGCCTCAGGTTGCGTTGTGCGTCCGTGGCGGCGGCCTCGCTGTGTGCCTCGTCCGCCGTACCGTCGACGACAACGCCGCCGTAACGGCGCTCCCGCGCAAGCCCCGTGAGGAGTTGCTCGAACCGCGCGGGCACCTCGTCCGGGGGTACGGCGAGCCCGGAGGCGCCGACGGGTGCGGCGGGCAGCCGCATAAGCAACGTGGTGTCCACGCGGTACAGGACTTTCGCCGCCGTGGACTCGACGTATGCCTCGGTGGTCCCGTCCACCGCCCGCAGGACGTCGTACGCCTCCAGCAACTTCAGGACGTCGACGAACGCCGTCCGCTCCGGCCGGTGTACCGGGTCGAACGAGGGCAGCGCCCGGTCTGCCGCCGTGGCCTGCACGACACGGTCGGCAAGCATGCCGATGGTCGTCATCGGCATCGACAGCAACTCGGCCGCGGTCACGCACAGCAGCACGTAACGCCGGCGATCGAACGGGGCCCGGCCGGAACGCTCCCTGCGGGCCGGGCGGGAGCCGTCCGGGTTAGCACGGACCTTGGTGAGGCGGGCGTAACCGCGGCGGGCCTCAACGACCAGGCTCCAGCCGCAGGTGTAGTCGAACCACCGGGCCAGCGGCTCACGCCGGCGCCGCACCAGTTCGAAGCCGGCTGGGTCGGCGGCCTCGGTGAGCAGGGGACGAACCAGCAGAAGCCGGATCGCACGGGCAACCTCCTCCCGCTCCGCGGCGGCCAGTTGGTTGGCGAGTGTGCTCATCCCGCCGCCTCCTGCTGTGCGGCAGGGAAGTCCGCCAACGCGCCGGCTCCGCCCGCCGCCGCGATGTGGACCACGTAGTCCGGTCCGGCCAGTGAGCCCTTCGCCGTGCGCAGCAGGGCGGTGCGGCCGTCCGGGGGCAGGGCGAGTGCGATCTCCACCCGGCCGTCCCCCGTCGTGGCGCGCCGCAGCCCGTCCGAGTCAGGCCGGGCCGACAAGGCCCGGCCCAGCAGGTCCAGCAGCCGGTCGAAGACAGCGGGGTCCAGCGCGTCGAAGGAGGACAGACGCACGGGCCCTTCCGTCTCAAGCACCCGCCAGGCACGTGCGAGTTCCGCCCGCTCCGCGCGCGCCCTCTCGGCGCGCTCCGCCCTGACCGCCGCGACGTCGCGCACTCTGGCCGTACGCGTGAAACGCTCTGTCCGGCCGCTGGTCCGCAGCAGCGCCGACACCTCCACGGGCGGGGCCTCCGACCAGGAATGGGACGACGGGATCAACTCCGGGTCGGGGTGCGCGAGGTGAGCGTGGCGCGCCGGGCCGAGGCCGAAGGCCGCCGACCACAATCGGTGCAGGTCCTCTTCCGCGGGGGCCGCGGCGAACCAGCGCGCCAGCTCCCGGAAGTCCTGCACGGCGCTGGAGGAGCGGCGCCGGGACTCGTTGATCCGCTCCAGGACCTGCAGGAGGGAGAGGATGGCCCGCCGGGCGATGTCATGCAGCTGCTCGATCCGGGGGCGCGCCCCGTCGTCCGGAAGGAACCACCCCAGCAGGCCCGCCCAGCGCGCCCGTCGGCTCTCCAGCCATCCGGCCGCGGGATCCTCTCCAGCGATCGGCGGCAGCTCGGCTCCGCGCAGTGCCCGCTCGCGCAGCACGGCGATCCCTTGTTCCTCCACGCGGGCCACGGCGGCGGCGACCGCCTGGCCACGCAGGTCGAGGTTGACCAGAAACTCCTGCAGATACGCGACGGTGGCCGCCTTGACCTCCCGGAACACGCCCAGATCCGCGCCTTCTGCGCGCAGCAGCCGCTGCAGTTCGCCGTTGAACGCCTTGGTGTTCTCCACCAGGGCTTCGAGATGCCCCTCCAGCTCCCGCAGCGTGCTGAAGATGCGGCGATCGGACGAGGCGGGTTCGCCGGACAGCAGGCACAGTTCGTCGAGCCGGTCGGCGATCGCCTCCAGCACGGCCGTCTGCAGCGCCCCGGTCGAGGCGAGAACCTCGAGCGCGTGCCGCACTCCGGCGAGAGCGGCCTCGCCCCGGCGGGTCAGCGAGTACTGCAGGTTGCGCCGCTCGTACTCCTCGGCCGTGCGGTAGTTCTCGGCGTGGTTGTGCACCACGTCCAGGAGCTCCCACTGCACGAGTTTTCTGAGCGCTTCATACAATTCCTCGTCCTCGACCGCCGCTGCCCAGCCGACCCCGCGCAGTCGCTCACGCACCGTGTCGAGCCCCAGCGTCGTCTCCAGGTGCTCGCCGGCCACGCCGAAGACGTCCAGCACCGCCCCGTACAGATCGGATCTCTCCACCGTCGTGAACCGGAACATCTCCGGTGGAACCCTGCGCACGCCTGTCTCCCCCTGCCCCACCGCCTCGGCGGCATCCGAATCTCCACGGTAGAGGGCGGTACCGACACTACGGGGCGAGTCCCGGAACAGTGGATTCTTCCGGCGAGAATCGGACGGTCTCCTGGGCCGGGCCGCTGGAGGCCGCCCTCGGACCTGGCCGACGAGTGCGGCCAGGTCCACCGGTCGCGGCGGCGGCGCCGTACTCGACCCGCAACAGCACGTTCCCCATGGGAGCGCACTGTGCCGAAAGGCCGCGGACACGGGCTGCCGACGAGGCCGGCGGCCTTGCCGCCGGCGCGCCCGCAGTCAGGGACGCGAGGGCGGATCTTCCCGCTCGACAACGCCCGGGACAACCCGCCCCGGTTCAGACGGCGCCCCGGACGAGTCCTGCTCCTTCAGAGCCTTGGCCTCGCTCTTGAAGATCCGGGCCGCCTTACCCGCCGAACGCGTCAGCTCGGGCAGCTTTTTGATGCCGACGACCACGATGACGACAATGAGGATCAGGGCCAGTTCACTCAAGCCGAACATCAGGTCTACTCTCTCCCGGTGACAGGCAGCGGCCGATACGAGCACCGGTCAATCGCTACCCAATCGACATTGCTGTAGAAGTATCGCCTGAAGTGCGATCACTCAACAAGCCCCGCCTTCCAGCCTCCCCGACCGAGACGCAGATCAACCGAGGAGGCGGCATACCGCTCTTGGAGATCCGGGCATCATCGGTGCACCCGGCACCCGGACGGGCCGAACCACAGCGCCGACTCAGGCAGGGTGCACAGCCGTCGGCGTAGCTCGGGAGCGAATGCTGGTGGCCTTGGCGCGGCGGGATGTGTTCGTCGCGCCCGTGAGCTGCGAACGCGGCGCTCGACTGGCCGATCACCACCTCCGCACCCACAACCCGGCAGGCGTCAGGCGTCAGGCGTCAGGCGTGCCAGTGGTAGCGGCGTTCGGGGCGACCTGCCTGCCCGTAGCGCAGCGACACCACCGCCTGGCCCGTGACACTGAGGTACTCGAGGTAGCGGCGCGCGCTGACGCGTGAGATGCCCACCCTCGTCGCACACTCGGCCGCGGACAGGGTTCCGTCAGCCGCGCGCAGCGCGCGTTCGACCAGTTCCGCGGTCTCCACACTCATGCCCTTCGGCAGAGTGGGCGTCACCGTCGGCGCCGCCGCACGTCCCAGTGCGCGGTCCACATCGGCCTGCCCGCTCACCGTGGCGGCGTGCAGATTGCCGCGCCGGGCGCTGTAGCGCTCCAGCCGGTCCTTGAGGTCGTCGGCGTCGAAGGGTTTCAGCAGGTAGTCGACCACGCCCTGGCGGACGGCACCCCGGACCGCCTCTGCCTCCCGGGCGGCACTGATCACCAGCACATCGCAGTCCTGGGCCGCCGTCCGCAGCCTGGGTATGACATCCAGACCGAACATGTCGGGCAGGTACAGGTCGAGCAGCACCAGGTCGGGCTGCAGCTCGGCGGCGGCGGTGAGCGCCTGCTCCCCGCAGTTCGCCGATCCGACCACGCGGAACCCGTCGACGGCGTCGACGAATCCGCGGTGGATCCGCGCCACCATGAAGTCGTCCTCGACAACCAGGACGTCGATCATCGGACTTCCTCCGTCTCCCGGTCGGTGAGCTGGCCCACGGACATACGGGCGGTGAACACGGCGCCAGGATGTGTGTTGGCCACCGACACCTCGCCTCCTCTGCGTGTGCAGACCAGCCGGGTGAGTGCCAGGCCGATACCCCGGTCGCCGCCCTGCGCGGCTTTTGTGGTGAAGCCTCGGGAGAACACCTCCTGTGCGAGCTCGGGAGCCACGCCCGGGCCCGAGTCCCGCACCACGATCTCCACGCTCGACGCGTCCTGGCGCAGTTCGACCTCCACCCAGGCGTCGTTCGTGTGGTCCGGGGCCGCGGCGGCGTCGAGGGCGTTGTCGACGAGATTGCCGAGAACCGTCGCCACGTCCGCGGAGTCCGTCGGTTCCAGCCGGTCCAGGGCCGTGAGCTCCGAGATGCGCAGCTGCACCCTGCGCTCCGCCGCGAGCGCGGACTTCGCCATGAGCAGCGCGGCGACGGCCCGGTCGCGCACCCGGCTGGTGAGGGTCAGGTCGAGCGACTCACGATGCTTTCGCAGGGCGCGAACATACCGTACGACCTCGTGGTGCTCGCCGATCTGGATGAGGCCGGAGATGGTGTGCAGCTGGTTGGAGAACTCGTGGGCCTGCGCGCGCAGCAGTTCGGTGCTGCTGCGGAACGAGCCCAGTTCGCGTTCGAGCTGGGCCAGTTCGGTGCGGTCGCGCAGGGTCGTCACCGAGCCCAGCCGACGGCCGTCCTTGGTGACGTCCATCCGGTTCATCACCAGTACCCGGCCACGGCGTACGACCACCTCGTCGCGCCTCTCGGTCCCGTGCTCGGCGCCCTGCTCGCCGCCGGTCCCGGCCAGGACGTCGTACAGCCTGCCCTCGATCCCGAGGTCGGCCAGGCTCATCCCGACGCAGTTCTCGGGAAGGTCGAGCAGTTTGCGGCCGACCTCGTTCACCAGTGTCAGCCGCAGCTGCGGGTCGAGTGCGATCACGCCTTCGGCTATCCCGAACAGCATCGCCTCGCGGTGCTCGGCGAGGCCCGCGATCTCGCGTGGTTCGAGGCCGAGGGTCTGGCGCTTGATCCGCCGGGCCAGCAGCCAGGAGCCGGCCACCCCGAGCACACTCGCGATGCCGAGGTAGGCGAGCAGGTACGACGAGGCACCGCTCAGCCGCTGCCAGGCCGTCGGTGAGACCCGTCCGATCATGACCGTTCCGAGATGCTCGCCGACGTGCTTTCGGTGCTCGGCGAGGACCGGGACCTGGGCCACCAGCTCGCGGACCCCGTCCACCGGCAGCTCCCCCGACCAGCCGCGCGCCTGCGCGACGCTGGGCCCGTCGACCGGCAGCCACGTCCCGACCAGGGTGGGATTGGTGGAGGCGACGATCCTGCCATGCTCGTCGGCGACCGTGACGGAGGTGACGTTCGACCGGGTCAGCGTGGTCTGCAGCAGCGGCGCGAGGGTCTCACCGGGGGCGGGACGGACGAGCTGGGTGCGCAGCAGTGGGTTTCCGGCCATCTCTTCGGCGAGGGCGGCCACCCGGCGACCCTCGACCCGGTCGAACGTCGCCTTCGACTGCGCCAGCGACACCGCGGCGATCGCGAACAGCACCATCACCACCACTGTGAGCTGCAATACCAGCAGCTCACCGGCGAGCGTATGGCGACGTGACACAACGACCACTATGAACTCAACCTTCAATGGTCACACAAGGCAGACGGGTTGTCCGGGGGGCCGCACAATCATGGCGCCGGACTCGCCCAAGCGAAAGAGATGAGCCATGAGAACTCGCAGAGCCGCACTTCTCGGCGCTCTTGCCACCGTGTCGATACTCACCGTGAGCGCCTGTGGCGCCACCGCGGACAAGGAGGAAGCAGCCAGCGGAAACACGGGCGACAAGCCCGTCACCGGTCTGCGGATCATGGTGCCCAACACTCCGGGCAGCGGGTACGACGTCACCGCCCGGACCGTCGCCCAGGTGATGCAGGACTCCAAGGTGGCGTCCGGGGCCCAGGTGTACAACCTGCCCGGGGCCGGCGGCACCGTCGGCCTGCAGCGACTGGTGAACGAGAAGGGCAACGGCAAGCTGGCCATGCAGATGGGGCTGGGGGTGGTCGGCTCCTCGTACACCTCGAAGTCGGCGGCGACGCTGACCGACACCACGCCGCTCGCCAAGCTGATCGAGGAGGCCGGCGCGATCGTCGTGTCGAAGGACTCCCCCTACAAGACGATCGACGACCTGGTCACCGCGTGGAAGAAGGACCCCAAGAAGGTCGCCGTGGGCGGCGGCTCGTCACCGGGTGGCCCGGACCACCTGCTGCCGATGCAGCTGGCGGAGGCGGTCGGCATCGAGCCGACGGAGGTCAACTACATCGCGTACGACGGCGGCGGTGAGCTGCTGCCCGCCATCCTTGGCAACAAGATCGCCTTCGGCGCCAGCGGCTTCGGTGAGTTCCTCGACCAGATCGAGGCCGGACAGGTGCGGGTGCTCGCGGTCACCAGCGAGAAGCCCATGGACGCGGTGAAGGACGCCCCCACCCTCAAGGACTCGGGGATCGACCTGGTCTTCACCAACTGGCGCGGGATCGTCGCCCCTCCCGGGATCACCGACGCGGAGAAGAAGACGTGGATCGACTCCCTGACCACGATGCACGACTCGGAGCAGTGGAAGGCCGAGCTGACCAAGCGCGGCTGGACCGACGCGTTCGTCACCGGTGACGAGTTCGGCTCCTACCTGAAGGAGCAGGACAAGTCCGTCGCCGACCTGCTGACAGAGCTCGGGCTGGCATGAGCTCCGGGATCGACGAACGGAGCGTCGACGACGCCCGTCCGCCCCAGGGCAAGGACCGCGCACAGTACGGCGTGTGCGCGTTCCTCGTCCTGGTGGGCGCCGCGGTGATCGTGGACGGGCTCGGTATCCGCCACGTCACCAGCAGCACCGACCCGGTGGGACCGCGCGCGGTGCCCATGCTCCTGGGCGTACTGCTCCTGGTGGTCGCGGTGCTGTACGCGGTCGACGTGGTCCGGGGCGGCCACGGCGAACCGGAGGCCGGCGAGGACGTCGACCTGTCCCAGGGCACGGACTGGCGCACGGTGCTGCTGCTGATCGGCGCGTTCGTGGTGAACGCGGTGCTGATCGAACGGCTCGGCTGGGTGATCAGCGGCGCGCTGCTGTTCTGGGGGACGGCCTTCGCCCTCGGCAACCGGCACTACGTACGCAATCTGCTGATCGCGGTGACGATGTCCCTCACCACGTTCTACGCCTTCGCGATCGGGCTCGGTGTGAACCTCCCGGCCGGTGTGCTGCAAGGGATCCTGTGATGGACAACCTGAACAACCTGATGCAGGGCTTCGAGGACGTCGTCGCCCCGATGAACCTGCTGCTGGCGTTGATCGGCGTTCTCGTCGGCACCGCGGTGGGTGTGCTGCCGGGCATCGGCCCGGCGATGACCGTGGCCCTGCTGCTGCCGATCACCTACGGCATGGAGCCGGTGCAGGCGTTCATCATGTTCGCCGGCATCTTCTACGGCGGCATGTACGGCGGGTCGACCACCTCCATCCTGCTGAACACCCCCGGGGAGTCGTCGTCGGTGGTGACGGCCATCGAGGGCAACAAGATGGCCAAGGCCGGCAAGGCGGCGCAGGCCCTCGCCACCGCCGCGATCGGTTCCTTCGTGGCGGGCACGATCGGCACCCTGCTGCTGGTGCTGGTCACCCCGATCGTGGTGGACTTCGCGGTCAGCCTGGGTGCGCCGGACTACTTCGCCCTGATGCTGCTCTCCTTCATCGCGGTCACGTCGGTGCTGGGCGCGTCACGCGTCCGGGGTCTGATCTCGCTGCTGCTGGGTCTGACGATCGGCATGGTCGGCATCGACGCGGTGTCCGGTCAGCAGCGGCTCACCCTGGGCGTTCCCCAACTGGCCGACGGAATCGACGTGGTCGTCGTCGCCGTAGGTATCTTCGCCGTCGGCGAGGCGCTGTGGGTGGCCGCGCATCTGCGGCGCAAGCCCGTCGAGGTCATTCCGGTCGGCAGGCCGTGGATGGGGAAGAAGGACTGGAAGCGGTCCTGGAAGCCCTGGTTGCGGGGTACGGCGTTCGGCTTCCCGTTCGGCGCGCTCCCGGCCGGCGGTGCGGAGATACCGACCTTTCTGTCGTACGCGACGGAGAAGCGGCTCAGCAAGCACCCGGAGGAGTTCGGCAACGGCGCGATCGAGGGCGTGGCCGGGCCGGAGGCGGCGAACAACGCCTCCGCGGCGGGCACCCTGGTCCCGATGCTGGCCATCGGACTGCCGACGAACGCGACGGCCGCGGTCATGCTGGCGGCGTTCCAGTCGTACGGTATCCAGCCCGGTCCGCTGCTGTTCGAGCGGGAGGCGAGCCTGGTCTGGGTGCTGATCGCCAGCCTGTTCATCGGCAATCTGTTCCTGCTCCTGCTGAATCTGCCGCTCGCGCCGGCCTGGGCGAAACTGCTGCAGATTCCGCGCCCCTATCTGTACGCGGGAATCCTGTTCTTCGCGTCGATGGGTGCGTATGCCGTCAACGCCCAGCCCCTGGACCTGTTCCTGCTGCTGTTGCTGGGCCTCCTCGGCTTCGCGATGCGGCGGTTCGGACTGCCGGTGCTGCCGCTGATCATCGGCGTCATCCTCGGCCCGCGGGCCGAACTGCAGGGGCGGCGTTCCCTGCAGCTGTCGGGCGGCGAACTGTCGGGGCTGGTGGGCGGACCGGTGTCCTACGCGGTCTACACCGTGATCGTGCTGGTGCTTGTCTGGCCGCTGGTGCGGCGGTTCGTCGTGCGTCCCCGGGGTGAGCGAAGTGCCTGAGAGTGCCGAGAGTGTTTGGGAGGGAGAGCAGACATGACCGTACTGGTCGGATACGTACCCACGCCCGAGGGCGAGGCCGCGCTGCGGGCGGGGATCGACGAGGCACGCCTGCGCGGCGAGAAGATGCTGGTGGTGAACACCTCACGGGGTGACGCCCTTGTGGACCCGCGCTTCGCGCAGGAGCCCGATCTCGCGCATGTCCGGGAGGATCTGGCCGCGCTGGGCATCGATTTCGACATCCGCCAGGTGCTCGGCGCGGGCGATGCCGCCGAGGAGATCATCGAACTCGCGGAGGCGGCGGATGTGTCCCTCGTGGTGATCGGGCTACGGCGCCGGAGCGCGGTCGGCAAGCTGATCATGGGCTCCGCCGCACAGCAGATCCTGCTGGGAGTCGGCTGCCCGGTCCTGGCGGTGAAGGTCCCTTCCTGAGTCCGGCCACTCCCAGTGGCCGGCGGCTCCCAACTCACTCTCTCCGTATGGGATGACGATGATCTTTAGAACATTCGGCTGGTCGTTCGCCGTCACGGCGGCCGGCCTCGCCTTCGCCGCGTGGCAGTGGGGATGGGAGGCGTTCGGGATCGTACTGATCCTGTCGATCCTGGAGATCTCGCTGTCCTTCGACAACGCGGTGGTCAACGCCGGGATCCTGAAGAAGATGAATGCCTTCTGGCAGAAGTTCTTCCTCACCGTCGGCATTCTGATCGCCGTGTTCGGCATGCGGCTGGTCTTCCCCGTCGTCATCGTCGCCATCAGCGCGAAGGTCGGCCCCGTCGAGGCGGTCGAGCTCGCCATCGACAACCCCGGACGATACGAGGACCTCGTCACCGACGCCCACCCCGCCATCGCGGCGTTCGGCGGAATGTTCCTGCTGATGATCTTCCTCGACTTCATCTTCGAGGACCGCGACATCAAGTGGCTCGGCTGGCTGGAGCGCCCGCTCGCCAAACTCGGCAAGGTCGACATGCTGTCGGTCTGCGTCGCGCTCACCGTATTGCTGGTCTCGGCGATGACCGTCGCCACCCACGCACACGTCAGCACCGGCCACGCGGACAAGTCCGCCACGGTGCTGCTCTCCGGAGTCGCCGGCCTGATCACCTATCTCGTCGTCGGCGGCCTCTCCGGCTACTTCGAGGACAAGCTCGAAGACGAGGAGGAACACGAACACGAAGAGGAGGAAAAGGCCAGGGCCGAGGGCAAGCCGGTCTCGGTGGCCGCCCTCGCGGGCAAGGCCGCGTTCTTCCTCTTCCTCTACCTCGAAGTCCTCGACGCGTCCTTCTCCTTCGACGGCGTCATCGGCGCCTTCGCCATCACCAACCACATCTTCTGGATGGCGCTCGGCCTCGGCATCGGCGCCATGTACGTCCGCTCCCTCACCGTCTACCTGGTCCGGCAGGGCACCCTCGACGACTACGTCTATCTGGAGCACGGTGCCCACTACGCCATCGGTGCCCTCGCCACGATCCTGCTGATCACCATCCAGTACGAGATCAGCGAGATCATCACCGGCCTGGTCGGAGTCGTCCTGATCGCGGCCTCCTTCCTGTCGTCCGTACGCCGCAACAAGGCACTCGAGGCGGCCCAGGGGCAAGGCCTGGTTCCGGAGGAGAAGACCGAGGTCTCGTCCGGCACGTGACCGGCCGGCGATCCGCGTTGATCGCGACGTTGGGCTTCGCTCCTGGACGACGGTGACCGATCAGGCCGAACGGTCACTTGGCCTGGTCGCCCGGGTCGTTGAGTGATGCTTGAATTTGCAACCAGGTCGGATCTGTTGCGGTCGCGGTGGTCACTGCTGCCAGGTCCTCGGCTTCCCAGGTCCGGGCTCCGTCGGTGACGACGAGATGGGTCTCCAGGTCGCCGTCGTCGGGAACCTCGGATGTGGCGTCCAGGAACTCTGCGACGGCGGCCCTCGACGTATCACCGTCCGCGCTCTGGGTCTTCGCGGAGCCGGCGCGCACGGACACCAGCGCGAGATCACCTCCACCGCCGGCGACGACGAGATCGTCTGTCACCATGGCACCCAGCGCGGACACCGGCGAGCCGGCCAACACGTCGTGCTCGACCGTGTGCTGGGTTTCGAGGTCGACTTCGACAAGGGTCCAGGCGCGCATCTGGTCGAGCCACCCCGGTGGGTACGGGTAGCCAGGGCTGGGTTCACCGAGAGTTGTCGCCAGAACGCGGTGGAGCGAAGGAAACGCGAATATCTCCAGTGAGTTGTCGTATGCGTTGCCTCGAATCGCGAGATGACGTCCGTCTGCGCTGAAGATCGGCGTCTCGTAGCCGTCGCAGTCCAGGATCAGCGCCCGGTCGGGCACGCGCATCGCAGTCGGCACCTTCTCGTGCTCGACCCGCCCGAAGAGTCGGAGCGTCGCGCCTTGATCGCTGGCGAGCGTTGCCACCAGCCCGCCGGCGGGATGCTCCGCGACCCCGGTGTCCCAACGGGGACCGGAACTGACAGTTCCCGAAGCGAGATCGAGAACGTCAGAACTGTCCCATGCGCTGTCCTCGTCGCCCGACGACGGCGTCCCCCACAACGCCCCACCGTTCGGGCTGAAGGCCACACTGCGGTAACGGTCAGTGGGTGGAAGACCTTCCAGTTCAGAGACCCCGGCAGAAGTCCACTGCACGACTCCGTGCTCGCCCGCCACCACGAGCAGCGGCCGGTCCGGATGTCATGCCACAGAGGGTGTGCGTGTCATCCGGTCCCAGCCGAAGGCATCGCCGTAGACAGTCGACTCGGCGCCCACACAACCGAGTTCGCGCAGTTGCGCTCCCTCGCAGTCCCAGACATTCACCGCCGGACGGTCCGAGTCCACACCGGCCACCAGAGGAAGCCGCGGGTGACATAGCAACTGCTCAACCGGACGCCCACCACTGACTCGCACATGGGCAACGGCCTCAACGTCAGTCATCTCAACACGGTAGTTGTCAGTGGCTCGTTGGGCGAGGCACTGACCGGCTGGTGGTCCTGCCCTGCCCAGTCACCCGCAGGCAACCGACGACATCGTTCCCCGAACCCACCAGAACTTCGCGGACCACCACCTCTGCCCGCCCGTACTATCTCTACGCGGGGGCAGCCTGTACCGGGTGTGACCCACCCATGACGCGTTCAAGCCCTGCGGAACCACCGCTGCGGGTGACTTCACAGCCCGCGGTCATACCTCGTGGAAAGGCCGGCATCATGACTGACACCAAGACGCCCACCACCGAACTGACATCGCAGTACACGGCCCAGGTGGCCAACGACCTTGAGCGCAATGCCAAGGACCAGGACCGCATCACTGCGGAGATCGACACGCTGTACGAACAACTGCGCGCCCTGCAACACGATCACACCGTGCTGACGAGCATGCAGAAGGCACTCGGCACCATGGACACCGCCGCGGAGGCTGCCCCCGAAGAGGTCGAAGTCCCCTCAGTTCCGCGGCAGAAGACCAAGGCGCAGCCCGCCTCCGGCAAGCGGGTGCGGGCGAAGAAGACAGTCACCGCGCAAGGCAGCGAAACGGTCGAGGAGCCGGCTTCCGAGAAGCCCGAGGCCGCAGTTGAGACGTCGGCAGCGAAAGCGACCCGGCCCACCCTCGTCGAACTGATCCGTCGCCACCTCACCGAGCAGAGGGAACCCCGCTCCGCGGCCGAGATCGCCACCACCCTCGGCCAGGCCCACCCCGAACGCACCATCAAGACCACCGTCGTGCGCAGCACAGTCGAAGGCCTCGTCGCCAAGAGCCTTGTTCAGCGCACCAAGCAGGGCAGCTCCGTCTACTACACCGCCGCCGAGACCCCGGAACCGACCCCATCGGCAGCGGTCCCGGCCAATGACCAGCCCGAGGCGAACTGATCGTCGGGGCGCCGATTCTGGGCGCGCCGGGGAGGTCCAGCGGGTTTCGGGCCACGAATGGGCAACCACGACTCTTCGGTACATGGCGACTGCCCAAGCCGACCCCGAGCATGCCAATGTTGCTGCGAGCTCGCTGCGCTGACGCTCGCGGGGAGGGGTACACGACTCTGATGCCGACCCGCGGATCAGCGTCGGCATCACCATGGACGGCACCTTGACAACTTCGCCGGCACGCTCATGTCAGTGGCCGAGCGGGGCCTCGCACGACCGCTTCTGCGCATTGACAAGGGCGGAATCACGAACACCGGCCCCGGCTGGCAGGCGTCCCGCGCCCACACCCCCGGCCGGACACATCAGCTCACGCCACGCGGACCGGGCATGCGTCGTTCACGGCTCGGATCGTCGCCGAGGCGAACCGGACCGGTGAGGAGCGCGTTCTCCCGAGGGCCCGGTCATCGGCGCCGCCCGAGGTCTCCCCGTCTGCCCGCCGTAGCCGCTGGTCTCCCTCACGGCGGGCAGCCGCACTGCTGCCCGCTGCGGCGGCTGGCCGAGCGCCGGGGCGGTCCCAACTACGCCTTCTCCGCCGGCAGCATCGCCTTGACCTCCCAGCCACGACGCTCGGAGCGGGGCCCCGTGCGCAGCTCGCCGCCGAGCGCGGTGACCCGTTCGGTCAGCCCGACCAGGCCGAAGCCGCCTCCGCGTGCGGCCTGGGGCAGCCCGGTGCCGCCACGGCCGTCGTCGCGCACCGTCACCTCCAGCATCCTGCCGTCGTAGGCCAGCCCGACCGTCACCTCGGTGGCATCCGCGGCATGGCGCCGTACGTTGGTGAGTCCCTCCTGGACAACCCGGTAGGCGGCGGCCTGCACCTCGTGGGGCAGGGCATCGGGCACCGAGGGATCGCGGTGCAGCGAGGCCTTGGGACCGACGGGTCCACCGAAGCCCTCCACCAGTTCGGGCAGCGCGGGCAGATCGCCCCTGGGGCGGCGGCCGGGGTCCCCGGCTTCCGGCACCTCGCGCATCAGGCCGACGGTGCTGCGCATGGAAGCCAGGGCCTCGGTGGCTGCGCGCTCGACGTCCTTCAGGATCACGCTCAGACGCTCGGGGTCCGTCGTGGCGAGGAGCTGGGCCACCTGCGTCTGCACCAGGATGCCGGTGACATGGTGGGCCACGAAGTCGTGCAGGTCGGCGGCCATGGCAAGGCGCTCGGCCCGCCGGATCTCGGTGACCGCCGCACGGCGACGGTGGTCCAGCGCGCGCAGATACCCGCCGAGTCCGGCCACCGCACCGGCCAGCACCAGCATCCCGAACGGGTTGGCCGACGATACGTCGAGGATCTCCCTGTAGGGCAGCAGCGCAGCCGCCGTGCCGTTCAGAACGCCGCACACCGCCGCCCACCGGACGGGGCAGTCACGCACCGCGATCAGGAGCAGCCACAGCAGGATCGCGATTTCACCGGTTCCGGACAGCGCCTCCCGGCCGGACACCACCACGCCGACGGTCACGGCACCGGAGAGGACCGCGGGCACGGCGGTGCGCACCGCCACGGTGAGCCATGCCGGCCGTCCCGCGGCCGGCCAGAGGACCGCGGCCAGACCGATCGGCAGCACCACCAGCTGAGGCCACAGCGGCCCACCCTCCACGCCGGCCAACAACAGGTCCCCGACTGCCAGCAACAGCAGAAGGACGATGCCGAACGCCCGCAGAAAGCCCCACCGACGGCCATCCGGTCCGACAGGCGCACCGAGGGCACGCACGTTGCTCAAAAGATTCACGGCGCGACCCTAATCCCCCAGCGGCGCAGCGGGATCAGCCGAAAGGCCACTCCGCCATCGCGGGAGGCCGCGCATACCGGCCGAACGGCCGAGACGCGGTCGGGGTCAGAGGCCACGGGCTGCTTGTCGGCGGTGAGCAGGCCGTCCGCGTGCAGGTGGAAGCGCTGGGGAGCGAGCCCCGCCGGCGGAAACCGCGCCCGTCCCGTCACGGACACGCGCGTTTAAATCGTTTCAATTTATGGCTTTTCGATTGTGACACAGGCATTGACTGACCTGACGCGGAACCCTAACCTCCGGGAAATCACATTGAAACCTTTCACCAACCGAGGGTGCGCCAATGTCCTGGGACCTGTCGCGTCGAAGACTTCTCCAACTGGGTGGCGCCACGGCCGCCTCGGTCGTGCTGACCGGGCCCCGCGCACTCGCGGCCCCCGGCCCGGGCGCCGCCGCGGCCCCCGGCAGGCCGCCCGTGCCGACCGGCATGCTGACCGACCTCCTCCCGCAGGCACTCACGACGAGCGCCGGGCAGAACCCCCGGTTCAGCTGGCAGGTGCCCGACTTCTGCGCCGGTACCCTCCAGCGCGCCTACCAGCTGCAACTGGCCGCCGCTCCAGGCGGTTTCGCGGACGAGCGGCTCGTCTGGGACTCGGGCAGGCGCCAGTCCGCCGACTCCACCGCCGTACCGTATGCCGGGCCGCCCCTGCAGCCCCGTACCGCCTACTGGTGGCGGGTGGCCAGCTGGGGCGACAAGCGCTCCGCCTGGTCGGAGCCCGCCCTGCTCGCCACCTCGGTCGAGGACGAGTGGGAGGCCGAGCCGATCTGGGTGCCGGCCGGGCCGGTCATGACCGACGGCACCTTCGCCGCCCGGCTGAGGATCACCGCTGTGGCCGCCGGAATGTGGTTCCGCGCCGCCAACACCGCCAACAACTACATGTGGCAGCTGCGCGCCGGCAGCCCCGGCATTTTGCGCAAGCACGTCTGCGTGAACGGCACGTACAGCGTCCTCGGCGAGGTCCGGCTGCCGGCCGCGGTCACCACCGGGGAGTGGCTGGACCTCGCCGTCACCATGGCGGGCTCGACCTTCACCACCACCGTCGACGGCACCGTCGTCGACACCACCACCGACACCCGCTACACCTCCGGCAACGTCGGTCTGCGCAACGGCCTGACGGAGTCCCAGGTCTACGACCGAGTCACCTTCACCGCCGCCGACGGAACCGTGCTCCTCGACGACGACTTCGCCTCCGACAAGGGCACCTTCGCCTCCGGGACGGTCTCCGGCGGCACGCTGACCTTCCCCACCGGTGCTTCCTCGCTCTCCTCCTACGGGGCCGACGACACGTGGGCGCTGCTGCGCCACGAGTACGACACAGGCGCCGGCAAGGACATAGCCGCCGCCGTCCTCTACGTCGCGGCCACGTCGCCCGACCCCGCCCGCCAGTACGTGGCCAAGGTGTGGAGCAACGGCACCGTGGTCGGGCACGCCTCCGTGCGCTCCGGCACCGGGACCGCGTACCAGGCGTTCGACGTCACCTCGACCCTGCGCAGCGACGGCGGGCCGAACGCGCTCGCCGCGCTGTGCTGGACCACCTCGCAGCAGAAGTTCCTGGCCCAGCTGGAGATCACGTACACCGACGGCAGCCGGACCACCGTCGCCTCGGGAGACCACTGGAAGGCGCGCCGCCAGGCCGGGTTGCTGCCGGCGAAGGGCAGCGCGGGCAGCAGTTACTTCACCGTCCCCCAGGAGTACTGGGACCTGCGGCAGGAACCCGTCGGCTGGACCCGGCCCGGCTTCGACGACAGCGACTGGCACACTCCCGCCGTCCGCACCGCGATCAGCGGACTCGTCCCGGCCCCGATCGAGCCGCCCCGGCTGCACGACGTCACCCCCGCCTCCGTCACCGAGGTCGCCGACGGCCGCTGGCTGGTGGACCTCGGCCGGGAGATCGTCGGCGGGCTGTCCCTGGAGGTCACCGGAAGCGCGGGCGACACCGTCGAGGTGCGACTCGGCGAGGAGCTCAACGCGGACGGCACCGTCAAGTACCAGCTTCGCGCCACCAACACCTACCGCGAGGTGTGGACTTTGCGGGACGGGCAGCAGAGCGTCGAACACTGGGGATATCGGGGCTTCCGCTGGGCCGAACTGCGGACGACGCTGGACCTGTCGGGGGCCGCCGTCACCGGGCGGGCCTGGCGGCTCGACTGGAACGACTCGGACGCCTCCTTCCACAGCTCCGATCCCGCCCTGGACCGGGTCTGGGAGCTGTGCCGGTACTCGATCGAGGCCACCCGCAGCGACCTCTACACCGACACACCCACCCGGGAACGCGGCCCCTACGAGGGGGACGCGCTGATCAACCAGCTTTCCGAGTACGGCGTCCAGCGCTCCTACGCCCTGGCCCGCTGGTCGAACGACTACCTGGTCCGCAAGGGCACCTGGCCCACCGAGTACCGGCTGATGTGCGCGCTGTCCGCCTGGGAGGACTACCTCGCCACCGGCGACGACCGGCAGCTCGCCAAGGACTACGACCTGCTCACCGCGAAGAACCTCACCGCCTACCTGGACTCCCAGGGCCTGGTCCGCAAGGCACCCGGCGGCAGCAGCCAGAACCTGGGCGACCTCGTCGACTGGCCGACCGCCAGCCGCGACGGCTACGTCTTCACGAACGTCAACACCGTCGTCAACGCCTTCCAGTACGCGGCCTTCGACGCCCTCGCCCAGTGCGCCGCGGCGCTCGGGAAGGACGACGACTCGACGGCTCTGCGCTCACGCGCCGACACCCTCGCCACATCCATGCGCGCCACCTTGCTCGACAGCGAGGCCGGCCGGTTCCGCGACGGCGAGGGCACCACGCACAGCGCCCAGCACGCGACCGCCTTCCCGGTGGCGCTCGGCGTCGCGGACACCCTCGACGGCGAAGTGCGCACCCGGCTGGGGGACACGCTCGCCGCCGGCGGCATGCGGATGAGCGTGTACGGGGCTCAGTTCCTCCTCGACGCCCTCTTCCGGCTCGGCCGCGCCGACGCCGCACTCGCGCTGCTCACCTCCACGGCGACCAACT
Organism: Streptomyces sp. ADMS; assembly: GCF_033441795.1. Classification (NCBI taxonomy): domain Bacteria; kingdom Bacillati; phylum Actinomycetota; class Actinomycetes; order Kitasatosporales; family Streptomycetaceae; genus Streptomyces; species Streptomyces sp. ADMS. The sequence goes on from NZ_JAVFVX010000002.1 coordinate 28,059, forward strand.
CATGGCTGCACATGCTCGACGCGCTCAAGGCCACCATCGTCACCGAGGCCTGGGATCCCGCGCTGAAGTCCAACATGACCCTCTCCCACGCCTGGGCCTCGGCTCCGGCCAACGCGATTCCCCGGCACGTGCTCGGCGTCCGCGTCGCCGCCCCCGGAGCGGCGGAGTTCCTCATCCGTCCGAGGACCGGCGCCCTGACCGAGGTGGCGGGCACCGTGCCGTCCATGCGCGGCCCGGTCAAGGTCGCCGTGCACCGCTCGACCGACGCCCACACGGCACGGGTGACGGTGCCGCCCAACTCCCGCGCGGTGCTGGAGGTGGAGATCGGAGACGCGGACCCGGCGAAGTACCGGGTGACGGGGACGGCACCCGGCGGAAGGAGACGGGTGACAGTCACCCCGTTCACTGACCTCACCGGCACGGTGCTGCGGATCGGGCCCGTCGGCTCCGGCACGACGAAGGTCGAGCGCACGGTTTCCTGACGACGGGGCCCCGGGTTCCGGCCCGGGGCCGCCCTTCACCCAACTCGCCCGCACACCGCGGCAGTCGATGGCGACGACAAGCGGTCCAGCCGCGTCCGTCCTGCGCGCACCGACAGTTCCGCAGCATCGGGCAGAGACGTCGGAGGGTCACGCTCGTCGTGGACGACAAGGTCTCGTTCGATCCGTTCGTCGTGCGCGGCGTCCGGATACACGGGGAGGCGGACGGACCTTGCCGTGCGGGCGTGACATCGAGCCGTACACCGTGCCCGGCACCGAATCGGTGAGCATCTCGCCGCATCTGGGGCTCACGTCACAGTGGAGGGAGGCCTTCGGCGGCCAGGCCGTACAACGGCTGGCCGAGCGGGGCTGAACACTTCGGGAATCAGTCTGCGGGGCGGCCACAGAGCCGGGGCTGCCTGCGATGCCGCAGTTCGTCGTCCGCCGCACGGGGTGGAACGCGGTGCCGAGTGGACCCGCAGGTGTGTGGCACCGGCCAAGTGGCGCACAGGACAGCTTCGTACCGTGAATCCTCGACGACGAACGCCCGAATCATCCGTGTGCGGCCGGCTGCTCCTGTGAAAGAGGGTCCAACCTCTCGACAAGCCTGGGTGACCGGCGGCAACTTCTGCATCGCTTTCTTTACAGCCGCTTTCCCTCTCCAGGAGACAGGCGTCCAGCGCCCTCTCCGGATAGGCCTTCTCACGCCAGTACGCGGCATCCGGCCACCCGTGAGTCGGCCACGACTCGTCCACCGCGTGATCCTTGGGCCCAGGCGAACAGGCGCCCGCCGACGAGGCGTGCACCAGTGCCGGCACCTTCGCGGCGGCCACGGCCTCGAACACCCGGATACTGCCGAGCACGTTGGTACGCCAAGTTGCCGCCGGGTCGTGCGTGGGCTGGAACGCCCGGGCCAGATGCACGACGGCGTCGGCACCTTCGAACTCCTTGGCGAGGTCTGTGTCCTCGGACGCCAGGTCCACCGCTGACCATTCGGTCTTGGCGGGCGACCGGTCGGGAAACCGGCGGGCCAGACCCCGCACCGAGCCCACTTCCGCGTCTTCGGCGAGCAGACGCACCAGACTGGTGCCCACATTGCCGGTGGCTCCCGTGAAGACGATCCTGCCGCCGGATTCACTGCTCGCAGTCGCTCCTCAAGGTGGGTCTGACCCACACGTCGCGGGGCGGTGCCCGCGCCGGGTACCCAGCTCCCGCCGGATATGCACGCGAAGCCCAAGGCCACGGCACGTGCCTGGCGACACGGTTTACCGGACGCCGGCGAAGGCGAGGCTGGATTCACCGGCGCCGGGGCAGACGGAACAACGGGTACCGCCGAGCGGGCGGACCGCCAGTCAGCTAGGGAGATCAGGTCATGGCAGAACCGGAGCATACGGAGACCCACGGGGAACGGCCCCTGGCCGCGGCGCCCGACGCCGGGCTCACCGAGGCGCTGGAGGCCATCGGGGCCGGGGCCTACCTCGTGGACGAGGAGGGCCGCATCATCGCCGCCAACTCCCGCACCGAGCGGCTCCTGGACCGGTCGGCCGGAGATCTCTTCGGTCACGACGCGCACGACCTGCTGCACCGGGACCCCCACGGTCAGCCCTTGCCGAGGACTCGATGCCGCATGCGGCAGGCCTTCCACGCCCGGCGCGCCGCTCAGGGAGAGCAGGACTACTTCGCACGCGGAGACGGCTCCCTGCTGCCCATCTCGTGGCTGATCGCTCCGTTCGATCTCGGTGGACACGAGCGCAGCACGCTCGTCCTCTTCCATGCCCGGCATTCACGGGAAGCCGACCCGCGACCCGAGCCTGAGGCGATGCTGCTGCCGGAAATCGAACGGCTCGCGCTGCTGGCCGCGACCACCTCGCAGCTGACGTCCACGCTCGATGCCGAAGAGGCGCTGCGGCGGCTGGTGACTCTGGTGGTGCCCCGGCTGGCGGACTGGGCCATCATCGACCTGATCACCGAACGTGACGAGGTGTGGCGTACTGTTGTCGTCGAAGCGAACGACGACTCCCTGATGCGCCACGAAGAACTTCAGGGACCGATGCCACCGGTGCCTGAGGACTCCCCCATGCCTCTGTCCAGGGCCCTGCGCGGGGTCGCCTCGACTCTGGCCGGCCCGCAGACCTACCAGGGGGCACCGGATTCCGGCATCGCGGTCGAACAGCGCCGTCTGTTCGACGCCACCGGCATTCACTCCGCGGCCATCGCCCCCATCCGCAGCACACGCGCGGTACTCGGGGCCTTGACCCTGGGGCGCGCCAAGCAGCTGGGAGACTTCAGCGCCCACGATCTCCCCCTGATCGAGGACATCGCCCGCCGCGCCGGCCTCGCTCTGGACAACGCGCGCCTCTACCAGCGCCAGCGCAAGGTCGCCGAGACCATGCAGAACCATCTCCTGCCCCAGATGCCACGCGTGCCAGGGTTGCAGATGGCGGTCCGCTATCTGCCCGCGCCCGACGCCTCGCAGGTCGGGGGCGACTGGTACGACGCCTTCTCCCTCGTCGGCGGCGCCACCGCACTGGCCATCGGCGATGTCGTCGGCCACGATCTGGAGGCCGCGGCAGGCATGGCGCAGGTGCGCAACATGCTCCGCGCCTATGCCTGGGCCCTGCAAGAGCCGCCCAGCCAGATCGTCGAGCGCCTCGACGAAGCGGTCCTGCACATCACCGACGTAGCCATGGCCACCATGATTCTCGCCCGGGTCGAAGAGAGCGACGACGGCCGGTGGAACCTGACCTGGACCAACGCCGGCCACCCACCGCCTCTGTTGATCAGCCACGACGGCCTGGCCGAATACCTCACCGGCGGCCACGGCATCCTCCTGGGCACCGGCGCCGGCAAGGACCGCGCCGACGCCACCACCCTGCTGCCGCCCGGATCCACCCTCCTGCTGTACACCGACGGCCTGATCGAAGAACCCGGCCACACCCTCGACGAGGGCCTGCACCGACTGCGCCAGCACGCAGCCGCTCTTGCCCACCGCCCCCTGGACTCCTTCACCGACCAGTTGCTGCGCCGGGTCCGCCCGGTCGCGAACGACGACGACGTCGCCCTCCTCGCCGTACGGCTACCGACTCGAACACTGACGTGACATCTTCTGCCTGCCGACGCGGCCGGCGTTACCGGAACAGACTCGCGACCCGGCCAGAACTCATCGCGGCAAGTCCGAAGCTGGTGAAAACCCTTCGTCACACCGAGGCGCGCTGGCTGACCTGCCGTCCATGGCCTCACTCGTGCACCGCCGCCTGCCGTCTGCCGAAACCGGCCCGGTGCTGCGCGCGCTGTGCGAGTGGACGCCGGCCGATGCCCCGGGCGGCGGCTCCATCCCGGCGACGTCGGGTGGCATCTGCGGTTCGACGACGCGGCCGTTTTTCTCTGGACCGACGGTGCGGTACCGGTGGCAGCCGGCTTCCTCGACGGCCCCGTGCTGCGCGTGACCGCCTCACCCGACGCCGATCCCGGGGCGCTCGCGGCCGATGCCGAGGAGCTGCTCGAGCCCGGCAACGACCGGTCCGACGGTCTGCCCGTGCCCGGGCGGGAACCCGATCAGGAGGAGTCCTGGCTCGTCATGTCGTGGACGCCGCGACCGGTGTCGAACCGTGCCGAGCCGGTCGGTGAAGCCGGTGCGGCCGACCGGGTGCTGGTGCAGCGCTCCGCCTTCGCGGGGTCCACGTTCACCGTCGAGCGCTGGCACGCGATGAAGCGGTCGTCGGCGATCGTTCCGACCAGCACCACCGCGTGCGCCGTTCCGAGCCACAAGGACGCGTCCCTGACACGGCTCCCGCTGCCCCGACTCGCCGCCACCCCCATGGACACGGTGGCGGATGCGGCCCGGCTGGAACCTGGGCAACGCCCCCGGCGCCAGCGCGCAGTCGACGCTCACCTTCAACTTCTGGAGCGGGGCGACCGTGACGTACCGCGTGACGGAGTCCGGAAGTTCTGTGACCGGCGCAGTCTGCTGACGCACGGACCCCCGCCCTGAGGCCGCTACCTGGATTCGGCGTCTCGGAGACGGTCGACGCGTGCGATGACCGGGCCTGCCGAGACACCGTGCAGCACGACTGAGGCCAGCACGGCGAAGGTCACCACGGCCCACAGCTCCCGCTCCGGGACGGTGAAACCGTGCCGGCCCAGGGCGTAGGCAAGGTAGTACAACGAGCCGATCCCCCGGACGCCGTATACCGCGACGACCCAGCGTTCCCGCTTCCCCAGAGGGCTGCGCAGCAGTCCGGCCCACCCCGCCAACGGCCGGATCACCAGCAGCACCACGCATGCGGTGACCGCGCCCCGCCACGTGAGGGCAGACAGGCCGCCCAGCGCGATGAAGGCGCCCAGCATGAACAGCACGGTCGCAGTCAGCAGGCGCTCCACCTGCTCCATGAAGTCGTGCAGGACGTTGTGGTACCCGTGTGCTCGCTCTGCGGCCCGGATGGCGCACGCGGTGACGAACACCGCCAGAAAGCCATAACCCCCGGCAAGCTCCGTCACTCCGTAGGACAGGAAGGTGGCGCCCAGCGCGACGAAGCCCTCCCGGTGCTGAGACAGCCGCAGCACCCTTGACCGTGTCCAGAAGAAGAGCCAACCGAGCAACCGCCCCACCAGCAGCCCGCCCAGCACACCGACAGCGCACTTGTATGCGACGTCCTGCGCGGCCCACGGACCGATCCACTCAGCCGACCAGCCGCTGCCTGCGGCGGCGGCCAGCCCCACGGCCGCGTACGTCAGCGGAAACGCGAGTCCGTCGTTCAGGCCCGCCTCACTGGTGAGAGCGAACCGCACCTCGTCCTCATCGTGTTCGTCGTCCGTGGGCTCGCCCACCCGTACTTCAGCAGCGAGCACCGGATCGGTGGGTGCCAGGACGGCCCCCAGCAGCAGCGCGGCGGCCGGCGGCCAGTCCAGCAACCACCAGGCCACCAGCGAGGTGATCACGACCGTCAACGGCATGGTGACGCCCAGCAATCGCCAGGTCGAGCCCCACCGGTGCCGCCCGAGCGGCCGGTTGAGCGCCAGCCCCGCACCCATCAGCGAGATGATCACCACGACCTCGGTGACATGCTCGGCCACCACCCGGTCATCCACCGGATCGATCATGGGCAGCGGCAGCGGCAGCAGATATACGCCGATGCCGCACAGCAGGAAGACCAGCGGCAGCGACAGCGGTCGTCCGGCCAGGGCCCGAGGCAGCACGGCCGCGAGCAGCGCTCCGAACCCCAGCCACGCAAATACCGCGTCCGCGCTCGTCACCAGTACGGCCCGCCCTTCTCGTCATCGGCCGTTGCGGGCACCTGTCGCCCTCCGTTCACACAACCGCGGTCAGGGCGCCTCCTTGACGCGGACACTGCCTCGGGGTCGAATCGAGGTCGCCTCGCCCCAGCGGCCGGCGCCAACCGGGCCATCGTCGGCTTCGTCGCGGGAGGGCGTATCCGCCCATGGGCATCACGCCGACCCCTTCCTGACTGCCCGGTGTTGCGCGTTGCAGACGTGCGAGGGCCTCAGGTACGACTCCCTTGGCACGCGGGGAGGCTGGCGGTCGCACCTTCGACACCCTCCGTGTTCGCTACGGAGCTGTACGGTCCGGATGCCATCGAGATCCTCTCCCTGGTCCCGGGACAGGTTCACCGAGTTCATCATCGGCCACCACTCCGGCCGGCACACCCTCCACGGGACGCAGCGCCGCCTCATGGCAGCCGTGGTGGACCAACACGCCGACAAACTCGACGACGACGCCACCGTCCTGCTCAGCGAGTGGTGTGGCGGCCATCAGGAGAACCGCACGCCGTGAAGCAAGAGGGGCGCGAAGGGACAGAGGCCGCGTCGATCAGCCGCTGAGATGCCGTTCCAGCCAGTCGGCGGCGGCCCGGCGGAACAGCCGCCGGTTGTCCGCGCGCAGGAAGTCGTGGCCCTCGTCGCGCAGGGCGAGAAGCTCGGCGGGGATGCCGCGTTCCCGGGCGGCCCGTACGAACTGCTCGGACTCCCCCGGTGGCACGTTGGTGTCGTGTTCGCCGTGGACCGCGAGCAGCGGGACACGCAGTGCGTCGACCCGGCTCATCGGAGAGAGGGCGTGCAGCAGTGCGCGGTCGCGCTCGGGGTGGCCGTACTTGTGCGCGGCCGACTCCGCGATCCATGGCTCCGTACCGGCGAAGAAGGTCAGGAGGTCGGACATCCCGCAGACGGCGACCCCCGTGCGGAAGAGGTCCGGGTGCCACACGAGGGAGGCGAACGTGAGATAGCCGCCGTACGAGCGTCCCATGACCGCCAGCCGGGTCGGGTCGGCGGGACCCGCCGTCACCGCGTGGGCCGTGCAGTCCGCGACGTCGTTCAGCGCGGCGAAGCGGCCGTTGCCCAGGTCGGCGTCGACGAACGACCTGCCGTGTCCTGAGGAGCCGCGGACGTCGGGGGCGAAGACGTCCAGCCCGCGGCCGAGCAGTTCGTGGTAGAGCGGGTGGAAGACGGGGCGTTCCTGCTCCTCCGGACCGCCGTGCAGATGGATCACACAGGGCGCCGGCTCGCCCGGGGCCCGCCCCGATGCTCTGTAGTACCAGCCACTCAGGGGCAGCCCGTCCCGGGCGGTGAGGCGCAGGGGGACGGGGCGCACGGGTGGGCGGCCCGTCGAGACGGCGTCCTCGTCACGGGACGACCACGGGGTGCGCAGCAGGGACACGCCCTCGTGGGCCCACCACACACCCGGACGGCGTTGCGAACCGGAGAGCGCGAGCAGCATGCGCCCCGGTCCGGCAGCCACCACCCGGGTGACGACCTCGTGCGGCAGGGAGATGGGCCTCTCCGGCCCCGCGTGGTCCGGGACCTGCCCTGCCGGGAAGGTCTCGACGAGTTCGAGTTCCCCTGCGCCCTGTGCGTTCCACACCAGCACGGCCGTGCGGCCGTCATGGGCCAGCGTCAGCAGTTCCAGCTCCTGGTTCTCGCGCTGCGCGAGGACAGACCTGTCGCGCGGTTCGCCGTCGGCGCCGAGAGCGACCGCGAACAGCGCCGCGTACTCCCGTTCGGTGTCGCTGCGCAGCCAGAGGGTCAGCCCGTCCGGGGAGAACCGGCCGATCCACGGATCACCGTCGGCGACCGGCATCGTGTACGTCGTCACGGAGTCGACGGTGCGCCGCACGACCGCCTCACGCCGTCCGCGCGGCCCGCGGCGCAGCAACGCGAGCGTTCCGTCGGGGCTGAGGTCGCACACGCGCAGGGTCGCGGCGTGTGTCTCCGTGGCGAGGAGCTCCGGGGACGCCAGGCCGTCGGGATCGATCAGATAGGCCGACAGACCGCTGCCGGGCCGGACCGCCGGTGCCGCGAGTGCTCCGAGGCCGATCGGCGTCGGGGACGGTGCCGTCCGCTGCCCGGCCTGGTACCGGGCGCCGCCGAGCATCGTCGCGCGGCCGTGCCGGTCGGCCCGGTCGGGCGGGAGCGGGGTACCGGCCGGATCCGGGTCCGGCGAGGTGAGGCCCGTACGGTCCATATACGTGTGGGCGCCCGGCATGGTGACAGTGACGGCGACGGCCGACCCGTCCTGCGTCCAGCAACCCAGATACGCGGAACTGCCAAGAGCCGCTCCGGCCAGGATGCGGCGACCGGTGCCGTCGGGCCGCACGCACAGCACGCGTGAGTGCTCGCCGCCACCCGGCGCGACGGTGTACGCGATCCAGCGGCCGTCCGGTGACCAGGCCACCTCCTTGACCGGGTCCGGGGAGGAGTCGAGCAGGCGCACGTCGTGGCCGTCCACCGGCCCGGCCCACAGCTGAGGGACACCGCCGCGGTCGCAGATGAAGGCCGTTTCGGTGCCGTCGGCGTTGGCGGAGGGATACCAGCAGCCGTGCGCGTGCAGCCGGGTCACCGCATCCCACGGGCCTCCCGCCTCGGGCAGCGGCACCGTGGCGGGAGCGGCGGCGAGGGCAGGCCCGTGTGCGTCCGCCGACCGGGGGTCCGACAGCTGCGGAGTCCGTGGCGCCGGGTCGGGGACCCCGGGGCGGGCAGCGGTCGGCGGCCGGGCGGGCATCGCTGTCCGCAGGGTCCGCGTGCCCGGCTCGTCGGTCACTTGATTCCGTGCGTCTGAAGCCATATCTCCAGCAGAGCCACCTGCCACAGGGCATTGGCCCCACGCTTGGTCCGGTGCGCGTCGGGTGCCGCCAGAAGCTCGGTCACGTACGAATCCTGGAACACGCCGCGCGCCTTCGCCTCGGGTGCCTCGAGCGCCTCACGCACCCGCTCCAGGACCGGGCCTGCCATGTGCTTGATGGCCGGGACCGGGAAATAGCCCTTGGGCCGGTCGACGACCTCCCGGGGCAGGAGCTTGCGGCCGGCCTCCTTCAGCACGCCCTTGCCGCCGTCGGCCAGTTTGAGCTTCGGGGGGCAGGCGGCGGCCAGCTCCACCAGCTCGTGGTCGAGGAAAGGCACGCGGGCCTCCAGGCCCCAGGCCATGGTCATGTTGTCGACCCGCTTGACGGGGTCGTCGACGAGCATGACGTGGGTGTCCAGGCGAAGGGCCGCGTCCAGGGCTGTCTCCGCTCCGGGCACGGCCATGTGTTCCCTGACGAAGCGGCCCGACACGTCGTCGAGGGGCAGCATGTGGGGCCGCAGGATCCGGGTGAGGTCGGCGTGCTGCCGGTCGAAGTACGTCTCGGCGTACCTGTCCGGCTCCTCCTCACGGGCGACCTCCGCCAGCTCCGGATACCAGTGGTAGCCGGCGAACACCTCGTCCGCGCCCTGCCCGCTCTGCACGACCTTCACCTCCTGCGCCACCTGCTCGGACAGCAGGTAGAAGGCGACCGCGTCATGGCTGGTCATCGGCTCGCTCATCGCCGCGACGGCCCCGTCCAGGGCAGCCGACACGCGGCCGGAGGGAACCATCAGCTGGCGGTGGTCGGTGTCGAACTCCCGGGCCACCAGATCCGAATACCCGAACTCGTCCCCGTCCTCGCCTCCCTCCGCCTCGAACCCCACGCTGAACGTCCTCAGGTCACGCTGGCCCTCGTCGGCCAGCAACGCGACGACCAGGCTGGAGTCCAGTCCCCCGGAGAGCAGGACGCCGACGGGCACGTCGGATACCGTCCGCCGGCGTACGGCGTTGCGCAGGGCCTCCAGCACCGCGTCGCGCCATTCCTCCGGGGCCATGCCGGCGTACTCGGCGCGCCGTGTGTAGGACGGCTGCCAGTAGCAGTGGTCGCGGTGGGTGCCGTCCGGCTCCACGACGCGGACGGTGGCGGGCGGGAGCTTGCGTACGCCGTTGAGAACGGTGTGCGGCGCCGCCACTGTGGCGTGCCAGCTCAGGTACTGGTGAACGGCCACCGGATCGAGGGAGGTGTCCACGTCCCCGGCGGCCAGCAGGGCCGGCAGGGTGGAGGCGAACCGCAGCCGGCCCGGCGTCCGCGCCAGATAGAGGGGTTTGATCCCGAGTCGGTCACGGCCCAGCACCACACGACCGGTGCGGTGCTCGACGATCGCGAAGGAGAACATGCCGTAGAAGTGCTCGACGCAGGCGGTTCCCCACTGCTGGTAGCCCTTCAGCACCACTTCGGTGTCGGACGTCGACTCGAAGCGGTGGCCCAGTCCGCGGAGCTCTTCGCGCAGCTCGCGGTAGTTGTACACGCAGCCGTTGAAGACGCCGGTGACCTGGCCCCGGGCGTCCGTCATCGGCTGCGCGCCGAGGTCCGACAGATCGATGATCTTCAGGCGGCGGTGCCCCAGCGCCACGGCGCCGCGCGTCCAGAGGCCCCGTCCGTCGGGACCGCGGGCGGCCAGCCGGTCACTCATGCGCTCGACGGCGGCGAGGTCGGGGCGCCGGCCGTCGAAGCGGATCTCCCCGCTCAGACCGCACATGGCGTGCCGCCCCCTTTCCGCATTCGGTCGGTCGCGCACCGGCACGGGTGGGCCGGTGCTCTCCTTCCGGGCACGATCGGGTCGGTGCTGCTGGGCATGACGGGACATCTCCTGAACAGGTGGGGTGAGGGACAGGACGCGGTGCGGCGGCCGTCGTACCCACGGACCACGCCGGCCTCTTGCCGTTCACCGGCACGTCAGCGGCCGATGACCTCCGGCGCCCCCGAGCTGAAGGGCGGGCCGGTCGTGTCCCTGCCGGAGTACGGAAGGCTGACGCGGCCGGGCGGCGCCGGCCTGCGGTTTCTGCGTTCCCCACGGGTTTCGGCGATCAGCAGGTCGATACAGGCCAGCAGGCCCTCTTCCTGTGCCGTACGGCGTATGCGCTCGGCGGCGCTGCCCTCGGCGAGGGCCTCGTCCGTCAGTGCCCTGACGGTCCGCCAGTCTCCGTGGGCCTCAAGTGCGGGGCGCAGCCGGGCGAGCAGCTTCCGGACAACCTGCCGCGCGGGCGCTTCCTTGTGCGTCCCCGGGTCCACCAGGGTTCCTTCGAGGCCGGATCGGGCAGCCCGCCAGGAGGCGCCACGCAGCCATTCGTGCCGGCCCTGGCAGAGCGGCGGGCCGTCCTGCCGCAGCTTTTTCCGGGCCTCGGTCACCAGTGCGCGGAACAGTCCGGCGATGAGCACGACGGTCTCCGCACGCGGGCAGGCGTCGCAGATACGCAGTTCCAGGGTCTTCAGATGCGCGGAGGGACGTATGTCGTAATAGATCATCCCGGCGTCAGTGATGATCCCGGCCCGGACCAGGTCGCTCACCGCCGCGTCGTAGTCGGTCGCGCTCGGGAAGCAGCCGATCGGGCCGGCGGTGGGCCAGCGCTGCCAGAGCATCGTGCGCCAGCTGGCGTAGCCGGTGTCGGAGCCCTGCCAGAACGGTGAGCTTGCGGACAGCGCCAGGAGCGCGGGCAGCCAGGGCGAGACCGCGCACATCACCCGCACCGCCATGTCCCGGTCCGGGACGTCGACGTGGACCTGAGCGCCGCAGATGAGCTGCTCGTCGGCGACCTGGCGGTATTCGTCGACCATGTGGCGATAGCGCGCGTCGGCGGTGGGGTGCCCGGAGGAGGCGAGCGCGAGCGGCGCCGTGCCCGCCGCCACCGCTGCGAGCCCCAGCGAGGCGGCGGCCGCGTCGAGCCGCCGCCTCGTTCCGGTGAGGTCGTCGTACAGGTCGTGCAGGGATGAGTGCACTCCGCTGTTGGACTCCACGATGGACTGGTGAAGTTCGCTCGAGAAGCTCCGTCCGGGAAGCCGTCGCAGTACCGGGTCGGCGCGCGGCACGAGCAGGCCGCTTTCCACTTCCAGGAGGTGGAACTCTTCTTCCACTCCGATGCAGATACTCACGGTCACTCCTTGAGGGCCTCAATGCCGTCCGTCCCGGGAGGGGCAGGTCCCTCAGCGGGAGGATGCGGCGACTGTGACCCCCACCAGGTTCCCCGGACAACGTCATATAAGCCCAGAATTCACCTTTTGGCACGTCGGCCCCACAGGTAGCAATCCCGTCGTCTGCGGAGGTTGCACGGAAGCGCGGCTCGGGCTCACCCTCCCGGGCTGATGACGGCGCGGACGCAGCCGTCCGTCTTGTGCTTGAACATGTCGTAGGCCTGCGGCGCTTCGTCCAGAGACACGGAGTGGGTCGCCCGGTGCGCCGTGCTCAGGCCCCTGGAGGCCAGACGGTCAAACCGCATCGGGATCCAGCCCCGGCCGTGCTGCCGGGCACCCCGCACGGTCAGCCCCTTGTTGATCACCGCCCCCAGCGGGAACCTGTCCACGGCGCCGGCGAACACGCCGAGGACGAACACCGTGCCGCCCTTGCGGCAGGCGTGGATGGCCTGACGGACGGCAGTGGAACGGTCCGTCTCCCACCCAGAGAGACCTGCTGGAAACCATCGCGGTCACCGTCCGGAAGCAGTGCCGCGCGAGCGGGTCAGAAGCGCGCCCAGTGCGATCATGCCGATGCCGAGGACGAAGTGCAGCCAGTTGTCGGCCGTGTTCAGGGGTACGAAGTTGGCTTCGCTGTCGTGGCCGACGAACAGGCCGTAGACCCAGAGCACCAGATAGATGGCACCGCCGACCAGCAGGAACTTACGGGCCCCGGAAAAGGTGCGGGCCATGGCCACGCCGGCCACGCCGAAGGCCAGGTGGACGAGGTTGTGCAGGACGGAGACCTGGAAGACACCGAGCAGTTCGGCGCCGGACTCGTGCGAGGCGAACTTCATCGTGTCGTAGTCCGTGGTGATCCCCGGGATGAATCCCAGGATCCCCGCCACCAGGAACACCACACTCACCAGCAGTGCGGCCTGTTGTACGGGAGAGCGCGAGGTGCTCGAAGTACGTGCGTGCGTGGTCATGGCAGCCCAGACCTTCTCTCGGGGCGCCCTGGTGGCGCCGGTATGCGGCGAGTACCCCGGCACCGCCACACAACCCACCCCTGAACTCCCACAGGCTGGAGGTCCGGCGAGTGGCAACGCGATGAGGGAAAACGCCTCTGGCCTGGTGTTTCGCCGGGCAGAGGCAGGGGACCCGGCGTCTGTGGTGGCTTACGGAGCAGAGCAGCGGGTGCGGGTGCCGGCGTTGCGGGCCGGCTGGTTGACGCAGACGTTCGTCCACTGGCCCTACCGCCCGGAGGCGGTTCAGGCCCTGTTGCCCGAGGGGCTGGCCGCGGACGAGTACGAGGGTGCGGCGTGGGTGGGACTGACGCCGTTCGTCATGGCGGCGGTGCGTCCCCCGGGCGTACCCGCCACGATGCCCGGGCTCCCGACGTTCGCGGAGACCAATCTGCGCACATACGTCCGGAGCGGGGACGGGCGGGACGGGCTCTGGTTTCTGTCCATCGGGGTCGCCTGGCCCTTGATGGTCGCCGCTCGTGCGGTGGGCGCTCCCTACAACTGGGGGACCCTGCGCGTTTCGACGGGCAGGCACACCGTCGCGTACGCCGGTTCGAGGCGGACCGGTAAAGCCTCCTACCGCCTGGTCGTCCGCCCCGGCGACCCGATCGCCCCGACGGAGCGGGACGTGTGGCTGACCTCGCGCTGGCGGGCGTACACCCGCCGGGTGGGTCTTCTCTGGGAGACGCCCGTAGAGCACGAACCGTGGCCCCTGGCCGGCGCCGTCGTGGAGGTGCTGGAGGAGACGCTGACCACCGCGGCGGGCCTCCCGGCTCCGCTCGGCGAGCCGGTCGTGCATTTCTCGCAAGGTGTCAGGCACGTAAGGCTGGGGGCCTCCCGGCCCTGTTTCCGGTCGGCGGGCGCATGAACAGGACCGCCGGCAGAGCAGCCCACCGCGCACGGTTCCGCTTCGACGGCTGGATCGCCGGCATGGGCACCGTCTCCGGGACGCGCATCGTGCTCGGGCACTGGCCACGGTCGCCGTTCGGACCGTTCAGCGATGTGATGCTCGAGCAGTCCGACGGAAAGCGGCTGCTGCTCGCTCCCACTTCCGCGACGGCAGATTTCGTCAGCGGCACCTATGCCTTCGACGCCGTACACGTCGTCCCGGTCGACGTGAGCATCGCGGACGGCATGTGGACTGTCAGGGCCGGACCGCTCGACCTGCGCTTCGTCGTCGGCCGCCGACGGCTCCTGGGGTGGTTGCTGCGTGCCGTGCCCGGTGTGCTCGCCCGGCGTCCCGCGTGGAGCGTGCTGACGGACTTTCCCGCTCGCGTGCTGCTGGACGGAGTGCGGACCCGTGGCAGTGCCGGCGAGGGACGCCGCGAATGGTATGCCGCCCAGGACCTGCGTCTCGTCGGCGCGATGTCGGCGGTCTTCGAGGGCAACGACCTCGGCGCGATGGCTCCGGTCGATCCTCCCGTCCGCTTCGGGTTCGGGTCCGTGCCGCGACGGCCCGCCCTCACCCGGGTCACGACGACGGTCGCCCTGGGCACGGAGTGAGGTCACCGGCCAGGGGTACCCGGGCGGCCGGGCGAAGGGCGGACACATGAGAAGGACGAGTCCTCCCCGTCGCGTGGGTCTTCGGTCCGAAGACCGATGTGTGGCTGCAGTGGACGACCGGAGGTTTGCTGGTCTCCGCCGGTCTCGCCCGCCGGTATGGTGGCGGCAACGGGCGAGGGAACAGCAGCCCTCTCCGGAGCGCGCCACCATGCCCGCACCTGTCGTTCCGGGCCTTACCGGGTCACCACGTGCCGCTCGTCGGGCACGCAGTGCGTCATGGTGAGTCCCTCGACGTCACGCGGCGGGTTGTCGCCCAGGTTGGCGAGCCGCTTGCGGTCCTCGTCGGTCAGGTCCTGGCTCGCCAGCGGCTCCAGGTCCGCCACATCGTCCGGACCGATACCGAGGCCCTCCCCGATCCGGCGGCCGAGGTCGTTCTCGACGAGCAGGAAGTGCCACACCATGCGTTCCTGAACCGGCCGGTCGCACTGCACCAGCGCGGCGGTGAGGTTCTTGACGAGGTCGTCGCGCTCCCACTCCTCCATCAGCAGATAGCGCTGGCCGGCCTGCAGGTAGTCGTTGGTGCGGGGGATGCGCTCGCGCGTCAGCCTGCCGCGGATCTCGGGCCCCTGCTCGTCGTCCGTGGCGTACTGCGCCTCACGCAGACCGCCGGTGATGGACGGCTCGTAGTTGACGCTCGGGTTCTCCCCGCCCCCGTCCTGGTGGTACGCCATGAGGCCGTCGCGCTGGTTGGTGCGCACCTCCGCGTTCCTGGCCTGGTTGACGGGCAGCTGGAGGTAGTTGGGCCCGACCCGGTAGCGCTGGGTGTCGCTGTAGGAGAAGGTGCGGCCAACCAGCATCTTGTCGTCGGAAAAGTCCAGGCCGTCGACGAGCACACCGGTTCCGAAGGAGATCTGCTCGTTCTCCGCGAAGAAGTTCTCCGGCATACGGTCGAGGACCATCCGTCCGACGGCCCGCGGCGGGAAGTCCTGCTCCGGCCAGGTCTTGGTGTCGTCCAGCGGGTCGAAGTCCAGCTCCGGATGATCCTGATCGTCCATCATCTGCACCAGGAGTTCCCACTCCGGGTGGTCGCCACGGGCCACCGCCTCGTAGAGGTCCTTGGTCGCATGGCCGAGTGACTCGGCCTGGACGTTCGCGGCGTCCTCCTCGGTCATGCTGCGCACGCCCTGCCTGGGCATCCAGTGGTACTTCACCAGCACGGTGCGGTTCTCGTCGTTCACCCACTTGTACGTGTTGACGCCGAAGCCCTGCATATGGCGGTAGTCGGCCGGGATGCCGCGCGGACTGAACAGGTTGACCAGCATGTGCATCGCCTCGGGCGTCTGGGACATGAAGTCGAAGATGCGCCTCGGCTGCTGCTCGAAAGTCACCGGGTCGGGCTTGAGGGCGTGGATGACGTCCGGGAACTTGATCGCGTCCCGGATGAAGAAGACGCCGAGGTTGTTGCCGACCATGTCCCAGTTGCCGTCCTCGGTGTAGAACTTCACCGCGAAGCCCCGGGGATCACGGGCGGCCTCGGAGGAGTCACGGCCACCGATCACGGTCGAGAAGCGGACGGCCAGATCGGTACGCCTGCCCCGCTCCTGGAAGAGCTTGGCCCGGGTGTAGCGGCTGACGGGCTCGTCGCCCCAGCTGCCGTACGCCTCGAAATAGCCGTACGCCAGGACGCCGCGCGCGTGCACGACACGCTCGGGGATGCGCTCCCGGTCGAAGTGGCTGATCTTCTCCAGGAACTGGTAGTTCTCCAGCGTGGCGGGGCCCCGGGCGCCGACCGTGCGCTGGTTCTGGTTGTCGTGGACCGGGTGGCCCTGCCGGTTGGTGAGCACCTTCCGGTCGTCGCCGGGGGCGGGTCCGGTGCTGGATACGTCCGTCATGATCGTGGGCTCCTTCGGGTCGTCCCCACGGTCGCGGGTGGGGGTCAGTGATGCCGGGTACCCGGCATCACCGCGGAGTCACCTCGATCCGTGATCCCATGCAGAACGGTCACCGGTGCCGGCGAACCGGCCGTTCGGTGGCGGGCGAAGAGGCACACGCGCGCGGTGGTGGCCACTCTCGACCGGCCCGTCACCGAGGCGAGGTTCAGCCCGGCGAAGGCGAGCCCAGCTGCAGCGCGGAATCCGCGTCGACCCGACCTGCGGCACACCGCTGCCGCGCACGGCACCGACTGGCTGGGCTCTACACCTAAAAGTAATGCCCTGATTCGTGTGTCAGTGCGGGCCGAACAGTTACTCGGGGAGGGAGCGAATGCACGACCGGGAGGCCCAGGGCAACATCGCGGTTCGCCGCCGAGCGGTCTCACGCAACCCATTCGACAACGATCTAGTCCGGTGAGGGTGGCAATGACTGATTACGAGGAAGACCGGGCCGGGAGGCTCAGGCAAACCGGCGAGACGGCCAAGGCCGAGGCCGCGACCACGGCCGACCAGGCCAGGCAGGCCGCAGGCCAGGTCACGGAAACCGTCGCGGAGCAGACCAGGGCCGTGGCCGGAGAGGCCCGTCAGCAAGCCGGCGTGGTCGTCGACGAGCTGCGCAGCCGCGCTGTGAACGAGGTCGAGGAACAGGCCCGGCGCGCGACGGGAATGCTGCGTCAGTGGTCCGACGACATCGGCGGCCTGGCTGACAACGCGCCGGGCGATTCACCCGCCCGCAGTCTCGCCTCCCAGGTGTCCGACAGCGGACACCGGGCCGCCGACTACCTGGAGAAGCAGGGAGTCGACGGCGCCCTGTCCGATCTCCGCCACTTCGCCCGCAGGCGTCCCGCTGCGTTCCTGGGTGGCGCCCTGCTGGCCGGTGTGGTGGTCGGGCGACTGGCCAAGGCAGGCAAGGCCGGGCAGTCGTCGCAGTCGAGTCAGCGCGGCTTCAGGGACACCTCACAGCTCGGCGCGGAGAACGAGCCGGTCCCGTCGCCGCTCCCGTCCGGTGCTGTGCGGGAGGCCCCTCCGGTGCCGCCCGTACCGTCTGCCGCTCCGCGTTCGGCAGAGCCCTTCGGGCCACCGCAGACCCCGCTCTCGCCCGTGGACCCGCCAGCCGAGACGCCGCGTCGGCCCTACCCGGAGGTGTGAGGTGACCTCGTACTCCCCGAGCCCGGCGGAGCGCGGGCAGGACCCGTCGGTGGGCGAGCTGCTGTCGGTGGTGACGTCCGACATCCAGACCCTGTTCCGCCAGGAGATCGAGCTGGCAAGGGCGGAGATACAGCAGGAGGCGACCAAGGCGGGCAAGGCGGCCGGTTTGTACGGCGGCGCAGGGTTCGCCGGCTACATGGTGCTGCTGTTCCTGTCCCTGGCGGCTGTCCTCGGTCTGGCCAACGTCATGGACGGCGGCTGGGCCTCCCTGATCGTCACCGCGGTGTGGGCCGTCGTCGCAGCCGTGCTCTACCAGCGGGGCCGCACTCGGATGCGCACTGTCTCGCCCAAGCCCGAGCAGACCGTCGAATCGATGAAGGAGAATGCGGAATGGGCACGTCACCCGACCAAATAAGGGCCGAGATCGACGCCACCCGGGGCCGTCTGTCGGCCGACGTGGACCAGTTGACCGACCGGACCAGTCCCCGTCGCATGGTGCAGCGCCGCACCGAACGCGCCAAGGGCGCCGTGACGGGCCTGCGAGAGCGGGTCATGGGGTCCGGATCAGAGGCAGCTCACGGGGTCACCGGCAGGGCCCAGTCAGCGGCCGGCTCGCTGCGGGAGGGCGCCGCACACACGACCGACACCGTGCGCGAGACAGCTGAGCAGGCAGGCGACGCCGTCAGGCGGGCACCCGACCAGGCCGTGCGCCAGACCCAGGGCAACCCGCTGACCGCGGGTCTCATCGCCTTCGGCGTCGGGGTCCTCGCGTCCTCGATGCTGCCTGCCTCACAGACGGAGGAAGAGGTGGCCTCCGGCCTCATGGAACACAGCGGTGAGGCGCTGGAGCCGGTCAAGAAGGCAGCTCTGGAGTCCGCCGAGCACCTGAGGGAAGACGCCAAGGAGGTCGCGCAGAAGGCCACGGAGGAGGTCAAGGACACGGCCGCCGAGGCTGCCCGCACCACCCAGGAAGAGATACGCGGTCAGGGTGCGCGTACGGCCGAACAGGCACGTGAATCGGGCCAGCAGATCACCCACGAGGCCCGGCAACAGCCCTGAGCGGGGCTGCCCTCCGGCCGCCGAGACCCGACGAGAGCGGCACCTGACGCTGCCCGGCCCGCCTGCGCTCGCCCGGTCCGCCAGAGCCTTCGGCCTGCCCCGCCCGCTACGCGTCGCGCCTCCCGGGCGCCTCCTCAGCGACCGCGGCAGGCATTGAGCCGGGCGGCCCGACGTGTCAGGTGGTCGCGTTCGGCGAGGTTGGGTGCCTTTTGCGCAGCCTCGGCGTAGAACCGTGCCGCTGTCGTCAGGTCACCGTCGCGTTCGTGGAGGTACGCCGCCACGGCGGTGTGGCGGGGCAGTGTGTCGTCCAGCTCCGCGAGTGCCGCCAGGCCGGCGCGCGGTCCGTCGGCCTCGCCGACGGCCACCGCGCGGTTGAGCCGGACGACGGGGCTGTCGGTCAGGCGCACGAGTTCGTCGTACCACTCCACGATCTGCACCCAGTCGGTCTCCCCGGCGGTCGGCGCGTCGGCGTGGAGTGCCGCGACAGCCGCCTGGGCCTGGAACTCACCCAGCCGGTCGCGGGCGAGGGCCGTCTGAAGGATGCCGACGCCCTCGGCGATCGTCCTGGTGTCCCACTGGCCGCGGTCCTGCTCGGCGAGAGACACCAGGCTGCCGTCGGGCGCCGTGCGGGCGGTGCGCCGGGCGTGGTGGAGCAGCATGAGGGCGAGCAGCCCCGCCACCTCGGGGTGGTCGATCGCGGCCGCGAGCCGCCGGGTGAGCCGGATGGCCTCGGCGGCGAGATCGACGTCGCCGGAGTAGCCCTCGTTGAAGACCAGGTAGAGAACGCGCAGCACGGTGGCGACATCGCCGGGCTGGTCGAACCGCACTGCGGAGACGGTGCGCTTGGCCCGGCTGATGCGCTGCGCCATGGTCGACTCGGGCACCAGGTAGGCCTGGGCGATCTGGCGGGTTGTCAGCCCGCCGACGGCGCGCAGGGTGAGCGCGACCGCGGACGACGGGGTCAGCGACGGATGGGCGCACAGGAAGTAGAGCTGGAGCGTGTCGTCCACCGTCGGCGCGGGACCGGGCACCGGTTCCTCGTCGACGAGGTCCTCACGCCGGCGGCGGGCGGTGTCCGCCCGGGTCGCGTCGAGGAACCGGCGCCAGGCCACGGTGACCAGCCAGCCCTTCGCATCCCGTGGCGGGTCGTCCGGCCAGACACGGACCGCCTCGACCAGTGCGTCCTGTACGGCGTCCTCGGCCGCCGCGAAGTCGGCTCCGCGGCGGACGAGGATCCCGAGCACACTCGGCGTGAGGCTCCTCAGCAGCACCTCGTTCACTTGAGAGATCACTCTGTGACGGTGGGCGACACGCCGTAGAACGGGCGCAGCTCGAGCCATTCGTGGATCGGCTTCCCGCCTGCCCCAGGGGCGGCCGACAGTTCTCCGCCAAGCTCGACGGCGCGCTCGTAGCTGTCGACGTCGATGATCATCCAGCCGGCGATGAGGTCCTTGGTCTCGGCGAACGGTCCGTCGGTGACCGGCGGCCGACCCTCACCGTCGTAACGGACCCAGGTTCCCTCCGGGGCGAGCGCCTGACCGTCGACGAACTCGCCGGACTTCTCGAGCCGGGCCGCGAAGTCGTTCATGTACTGCACGTGGGCCGAGATCTCCTCGGGCGTCCACCGGTCCATGGGCACGTCGTTGATGGCAGACGGGGCGCCGCGGTAGTGCTTCAGCAGCAGGTACTTGGCCATGGTGCGTCTCCTCGGTACTGGTGCGATCCATTGTGGTCGCGTTCACTACGGGGACGGAGCCAGGCACAAGTTCTCGACATCGCCGTCCGAAATTTTTTGGCTGCGTCTGTCACAGGGTGGCCGCGCCGGCCGCGGTTCCCGCGATCAGCAGGACGATGATCGCGCCGATGGCCATCTCGTTGCCACGGCGTTCGGCCGCCGGACCGGGGTTAACACGATGCGTGCCGTCGTCCAGGCCGCTCGCTGGGCCGGGGTGAGTCCGGCCAGGGAAAGCCCTTCGCCGAACAGCGCCAGGCCCGTGGGCACCCCGCCGCCCGGGGGCGAGCACTACGTCGCAGTCGTACGCGGACGCGGCCTCCACGGCCGGCGGCGGGAAGACCAGGCCGGTGATGCTGGTCCGCCCGTTGGCCAGGGCCCACGCGCCGGAGTTGGGCCGACAACCCAGCCCGTCGATCACCTGCCGGATCGAGCACCGGGTTCCTCCGGTTCCGGGCGTCCGCCGCTCAGGGCGTGGGACACGGGGCTCCGCGGGACACCGGCCCGTCCGGCGATCTCACCGATGTTCACGGAACCCCGTGTCGAACCGGTTCGTGTGGAGGGAAGTTAGGAGCGGCAGGCACCGATGTCAATGGCTTGCGCAGATTTCCAGGTGACTGCTCCCGATCCACGTCGAGGGTATTGCTGACCCCTTCTCGGCGGTGCTAGCTTCCGGCACGCGTTCTTCGAACCGGTTCGACAATTCTGACGGATCACTCACGGAGACCCAAGTGCGACGCACCCGCAGCAGAACCAGAACAGGCGCCGGCGTCACCGCCGTCACCGCCCTCGCCGCCCTGCTCGCCGTACCCGCCGCCGGCGGCACGGCCCGCGCGGCGGAGTCCGAACGGCTCACCATCGACCTCGCCACCGACACCGGCGCCTTCCACGGCGGCGCCTCCGGCTCCCTGTACGGCGTCTACGGTGACGGCGCGCCCAGCCGCAACGTCCTGGAGGGCATGCACGTCCGCACGGTGTCGACCAAGGCGCAGGACGGACCGCAGCACCCCGGAGCGGACGCGCTGGAGATACTCCCGGCGTTCGTGGACTCCGGCGGCAAGGATGTCTACATCTACATGACCGACATCTACCGCGGCTTCCCCTACCAGTGGCCGGGCACGGACGGTCCGGCGCGGCTCGCCGACTTCAAGGAGAAGATCAGGAAGCAGGTCCAGCAGGTCCTGGCCCTGGACGGCACATACAAGGACCACGTGGTCTACGTCCCCTTCAACGAGCCCGAAGGGAACATGTTCGGCACCGGCGAGTGGAGCTACAACAAGGTCTCCTGGCTGAACGACCCGCAGTACTACTTCGCGGCCTGGAAGGAGGTCTACCACCTCATCAAGGACCTCGACCCAGACGCCCGCATCGCCGGCCCCAACACCAGCGTCCTCTACAACCAGGTCAAGGGCTTCCTGCAGTACGCCAAGGCCAATGACGTCGTGCCGGACGTGATGACCTGGCACGAACTGTCGTCGCCCGCCGCGGTCCGCACCAACGTGGCGAAGTACCGGCAGATGGAGAAGGACGTCGGCGTCGGCCCGCTGCCGATCAACGTCAACGAGTACGGCCACAACTACCACCTCTCCGTGCCCGGGCAGGTCGTGCAGTGGGTCTCGGCGATCGAGGAGTCGAAGATCGACGCCGACCTCGCGTACTGGAACATCGACGGCAACCTCAACGACTCGGCCGTGGAGGCCAACAAGGGCAACGGCCAGTGGTGGCTGTTCAACGCCTACGGCCAGATGTCCGGCCACACCGTCGAGGTGACCGCGCCGCATCCCAACCAGCAGTACACCCTCCAGGGAGTGGCCACCCTCGACGAGGACAAGAAGCAGTCGCGGGCCATCTTCGGCGGCAAGAGCGGTGACGCGGACGTCGTCTTCCGGAACATCGACCCCGAACTGTTCGGCGGAACAGTCCACGCCACCGTGCAGGAGATCCCCTGGACCGGCCAGGTCGGCGACTCGGCCCAGCCGCTGCGACTGGCCGACGAGGAGCTGGCCGTCGGCGCGGACGGCACCGTCACCCTCCCCATGACCGGCATGAACGAGATGTCGGCCTACCAGGTCATCCTCTCCCCCGGCGGGCACGGCGGAGTACCGGCCGAGCCGTCGGTGAGCTGGCACGGGACGTACGAGGCGGAGAACGCCACGTACACCGGCAGCGGCTTCTCGAAGAACGGCCCCGAGGGCACGCCGTCCAACGTCGGCGGGTTCGCGACCTCCGGGACCTACAACGTCGGCGGCCTGCGCACCGGTTCCGACGGGGTCCTCGCCTTCGACGTGGAGGTTCCGCAGGACGGCACGTACGACCTCAGCGTGTTCGCCAACTCCTACAACCTGTACGGCCTGGTGAAGGAGCAGGGGCCCACCAACGTCTTCCTGCGGGTGGACGGCGCCGATCCACAGGAGCTGCGGCTGCCGCTCGGCTACAAGTGGGTGGTCTGGGGCCACACCGACACCACGGTGGAGCTCACCGCCGGCAAGCACCGCATCACGCTCGCCGCCGAGGACGCCGACCTGGGCGTCACCAGGGGCGACGCCATCATCGACAAGGTCGACCTGTCACTGCGAGACGCCCAGGTGACCGCGCCGGCCGTCTACGAGGCCGAGTACGCGACCCTCTCCGGAACGCGGCCCGCCTACACCCGCGCCGGCGCTTCGGGTCCCGGCACGGTGCCGCTGTCCAAGGGCGACTCCGCGACCTTCTGGGTCCACTCCCCCACCGACGGTGAATCGACCGTGTACGTCGACCACCTGGGCGGAGGCAGGGCCAGCCTCTCCCTCAACGGCGAGAAGCTCGACGTACCCGGCGTCGGGGGCGGCAGGAAGGGCACCGCCCGGGTGCAGATGTTCCTGTCCGGCGGTATCAACAAGATCACCGTCGACGGCGATTCACGCGCACTGCTCCTCGACCGGCTGCGGGTCGCACCGGGCGGCGGCACCCTGACGACCAAGCTCTACCAGGCGGAGGACGGCCGGCTGACCGGCGCCGCCAAGGTGACCGATGCCCACACCTTCGCCTCGGGCGGCAAGTCGGTCACCGACATCGGCGACGGCGGTGCCAACGCCCTCAGCGTCGACGTCGTCGCCCAGAAGGCCGGGCGGCACGCGGTGACCATCCGCTACTCCAACGCCGAACAGGCGCCCGCCACGCACTACAACCCCGACCCGATCGCCCGGCACGCCGACGTCTCGGTCAACGGCGGGCCGGCCCACCGGGTGCTGTTCCCGACGACCTTCCACTCCAACAACTTCTGGGAACTGACCGTCCCACTCACGCTGAAGAAGGGCACCAACCGGCTCACCTTCACCGCCGAGGAACTGCCCGACTTCAACGGCGACACCTACAACCAGTACGACCAGCGTTCCCCGTACGCACCGGTCATCGACCGCATAGCCGTCACTCCGCTCGCGCAGAAGCAGCCCGGATGACAGCTCTGAGCGATACGGGCAGTGGAAGCGCCGCGATCTGAGATAACTCGCACCATGACGGATGGCGAGGGGCCGGGCGGCTGCCGCCCGGCCCCTCGCCATCCGTCCCGTCATCGCGCCGAGGCTTCGTCACCGGGGCTGTACGAGACGGCAGGGGGTCTCACAGGGGAGGGCGGCTGTCCTGAGTCCGGCTGCGGACAGGCCTGTTCTCCAGGAGGCAGGCTCCCCCGCGGCACGACCGGCTCGAGGGTGCGGGGGGCAGGTCGGCGACCTGCCGGTGCGTGGTGGCCCTGCGATCGGCGCGGCGCAGCCGAGCACGGCCAGTCCCGTCAGCAACTCGTCGACGCGGACCCGGTGAAGGATCTCGCCGACCTGTTCGCCCTCACCCGGGAGCAACTGCTCGGCCTGGAGCGGGTGGGAGAGACGAGTACCGGCAACCTCCTCGCCGCGATCAGCGCGGCGAGGAACCCTCTCGCGCGTGCTGTGCGCGCTCGGGGTGCGTGGCACCGGACGCTCCATGTCCCGCCGTATCGCCCGGCACTGCGCCATCATGGAGAAAATCCGTGCCGCGCACGCCGACGCGCTGCGGCAGGTCGAGGGCATCGGCACCGAGAAGGCCCCGTCCATCGTCGCCGGACTCGCCGGACTGGCCCCGCTCATCGACAGACTCGTCGCGGCCGGGGTGAACATGGCCGAGCCCGGCGCCGTCCCGCCCTCCCCGGTGACCGCGCCCGCGTCCGCGGACGCGGCCGCCGCCTCGGAGGAGACGGAGCCGGCGGGCGGGCCGCTGGCGGGCATGACCGTGGTGGTGACCGGCGCGATGACCGGTGTCCTGGAGAAGCTCAGCCGCAACCAGACGAACGAACTCGTCGAATCCGCCGGTGGCCGGTCCTCCTCCAGTGTCTCGAAGAAGACCAGCCTGGTGTTCGCCGGAGAGGGTGCCGGATCCGAGCGCGCCAAGGCCGAAACCCTCGGCATCCTCCTGGCCAGCCCCGTCCCGCCGGGGGTTCACGCAGTTCCGGCGAGCGCAGTTCGTCACGCGTGTCGGACCCCCGGCCGACGCCAGGAGGTGCCGGTCCCCACGACGACATCGGCTCAGCGTTCGGTCTTCTGCAGCACCGGTTCCGGTGTCGGGCCCACGACCTGGGTGTCCGTGTCGCCGCTCCGGTGTTTGGCCCGCTGGATCTGTTCGTAGACATGGGCGCGCAGTTCGGCGAAGCGGGGGCTGGAGCGGGTGTGCAACTGGTCGCGTTCGTCGGGGAGGTCGATGGCCAGGTCCTCCTGCACGATGGTCGGCGACTTGGACAGGATGACGGTGCGCTGGCCGAGATAGACCGCCTCGTCGATGTCGTGAGTGACGAACAGGACGGTGACTCCGAGTTCGCGCCACAGGTGCCGGATGAGGTCCTCGAGTTCGGCGCGCGTCTGCGCGTCTACGGCCGCGAAGGGCTCGTCCATGAGCAGGACCTTCGGTTCGTACGCGACGGCGCGGGCGATGGCGACGCGCTGCTGCATGCCGCCCGACAGCTGCCAGGGGTAGGCCTGGTGTGCGTCGGCCAGTCCCACGACCTCGAGTGCGTGGTCGACCAGTTCCCGCTCTCGGGCCTTGCCGAGCTTCTTGCGGCGCAGCGGCAGGGCGACGTTGTCGCGGACGTTCTTCCAGGCGAAGAGAGAACGGCCGTACTCCTGGAAGACCACGGCCATGCCCGGCGGGGGCCCGGCGACCGGGCGTCCGTCCAGGAGTACTTCGCCGTCGGTGGGGGCGAGCAGGCCCGCCATGCACTTCAGCAGCGTGGTCTTGCCGCATCCCGAGGGGCCGACCAGGCAGACGAGCTCACCGGCGCCGATATGGAACGTCAGGTTCCGCAGGGCTTCGACGCTGCGGTTCCGTCCGGTGTAGATCTTCTGCAGGTTGCGTACGTCGAGCATCGACGGCTCCGTTTCAGGGGTTGCGCTGGGCGCGGCGCAGGCCGTGGTACCAGGCCAGGGCGCGGTTCTCGGCGAACCGGAAGAGCAGGGACAGCAGGAAGCCGAGGATGCCGAGCAGCAGGACGCCGCTCCACATCTCGGGGATGGCGAACGAGCGCTGGAACTGCACGATCGTGAAGCCCAGGCCATTGCTGGCGGCGAACATCTCGCTGATGACCATGAGGATGATGCCGATCGACAGGGCCTGGCGCATGCCCGTGACGATCTGTGGGCTCGCCGCGCGCAGCACCAGATGCCGCAGACGTGCGGCACCGGTGATGCCGTAGGACCGGCAGGTGTCGCTGAGCACCTCGTCCACGGCACGGACACCCTCGACGGTGTTGAGCAGGATCGGCCACACGCAGCCACTCACGATGACGAGCACCTTCATGGTGTCGCCGATGCCCGCGAACAGCATGATCACCGGCACGAGCACGGGCGGCGGGATGGCCCGGAAGAGTTCGAGAACCGGTTCCAGGACGTCACGGACGGTGCGCCGCATACCGACCAGCAGGCCGAGTCCCACTCCGACCGCCACGGCGAGCAGATAGCCGGCGGCGAGGCGCAGGAGGCTCGGTACGACGTCGGACAGCAGCCGCTCCCCCGTCCAGACCTTCCCGAAGGCTTCCAGGATGGTGGCGAGCGGGGGGACGTAGAAGTCGGTGCTGTCGGCGGTGGCGTACCACCACACGGCGAACAGGACGGCGGGCAGGCCCAGCAGAAGCAGGGCGCGTCGCAGGAGGGTGAGGACGGTCATACGGCCACCTCTGTGCGTACGGACTGGTGCCAGTGCAGCGCCCGTCGCTCGACCGCTCGCGCCACCAGGTTGACGGCGACGCCGAGGAGCCCCGTGACCAGGACCAGGGCGTAGACCTGCGGTACGGCTCCGGACGCCTGTGCGACGGCGATCTCGCGGCCGAGGCCTGGTGCGCCGATGACGAGTTCGGCGGTGACGGCGAGGATGAGCGCGACGGTGGCGGCCAGCCGTACACCCGTCATCACGTACGGCAGCGCGGTGGGCCACATGACGTGGCGCAACCGCCCCCAGGTGCCGAGCAGGTAGCTGCGGGCGGTGTCGTCCGCGACCGGGTCGACGTCCTGGATGCCGGCCAGGACCTGGACGATCACCTGCCAGAAGGCGGCGTACACCACGAGCAGCAGTTTCGATCTGAGGTCGGCGCCGTAGAGCAGCACGGCGACGGGGATCAGGGCGACGGACGGGATGGGGCGCAGGAACTCGATGGTGGAGGCGGTGACGGAGCGCAGTACGGGTACGGAGCCGATGACCAGCCCGGCCGCCACTCCCGCCACGACGGAGATGGCCAGGCCAAGGCCCCAGCCGGTGAGGGTGTCGCCCAGCGCCGTCCAGAACGTCTGGTCGGCGAGCAGGTGCCACAGCGCGCGGACGGTCTCCGAGGCCGGTGGCAGATAGTCGGCCGACACCAGACCGCTGTGCGGCAGCACTTCGAGGACCGCGACAAGGCCGGCGAGTCCGGCCAGGCCGCGCAGCGGGGCGACGGCACGCTCCGGCAGACGCCGGGCGGGAACCCCGCCGGGACCGGAACCGGTCCCGGCGGAGCCCGCCGTGGCGGTCGTGACAGCGGTGCGGGTCATGAGAACAGGGCGTTCAGGTCGGGCTTCTTGCCGTCGAAGAGGCCGTCCGTCTCCCCGAGGGAAGCCAGCTTCTCCAGTGAGGCCATGTCGATCTCCGCCGGCCAGTTGGGCAGCGTGAGCTTGGTCAGGACATCGCCGCTGATCTTCGTGTAGGTGGTGAGGATCTGGCGTGCCTCGTCCGGGTGGTCGGTGGCGTACTGGAGCGACTCGCTCATGGCCTCGGTGAACTTCTTCACCAGGTCGGGATTCTGCTTCGCGAGTTGGGTGGAGGTGAAGTACGTCGCCACGGTCAGGTTCGGGTCCGTCTCGGCGAACGGCGAAGCCACGACGCGGGCACCCTGCGCCTTGGCGATCGTCATCGCGGGTTCGCCCATCCAGGCGGCGTCCACCCGCCCGCCGTCCAGTGCGGCCGGCATCTGGTCGAACGGTATTTCGACGAACTCGACCTTCGACGGGTCTCCGCCGGCCAGCCGGACCGACTCGCGCACCGTGGTGTCCCCGATGTTCTTCAGGGTGTTGACGGCCACCGTGCGCCCCGCGAGGTCCTTGGCAGTCTTGACCGGACTGTCCTTCTTGACGGCCACGCCGGTGACATCGCCGCCGACCTTGCCGTTGGAGGCCGCGCCGTTGACCACGGACTTGACCGGTACGCCCTTGACCTGGGCGATCATCAGCGACGTGGTGTTGCTGAACCCGAACTGGAACTGATCGCTCACCACACCGGGGATGATCGCGGCGCCGCCCTGGGCGCTCACCATCTCCAGTTCGATGCCGCGGCTGCTGAAGAACCCCTTCTGCTGGCCCAGATAGAGCGGGGCCACGTCGACGATGGGGATGATGCCGACCTTGACCTGCGTGGTCTTGCTGCCGTCCGAGGACGACGAACTGCTTCCTGCCGGGTCCGAGGACCCGCATCCGGCCGCGCCGACGACCGTGATCACTACTGCGGCTAGTCCGAGAACGCGCCTCTGCATGGGCCTCTCCTGACGAAGCAACGGTGAATGTGTGTACGCCCCGAGGTGACAGAACGAGTCGCGCGGAACCCCGCGGACCCGGGTACGAATCGGCAGCCGGACGTGCGGACCTGCGGTGACGCGGCAGCAGTGGCGGGGAGGATCCACGGCTGCCTCGTCACGACTCGTCGGCCGGACCAAATGTTGTGCACTTTCTTGACGGCCGCAATGTACACACCTATGTTCGCGATGTCAGCACTCCTGACAAGAGAGGCCCCGACAACTTCGACAAGCACGGCCCGCACCCAAGAAAGCCCAGCCGAAAGGGAGTTCTACCTTTGACGCCCCGCACGAGGATCCGTGGCCGGGTCGGCCTGACCTCCCCACTGCCCCTGACGGACCCATGACCTCACCCGTCCCCCCGGCCGCCGAGGACACCCTGGCCGGACCGCAGCCGCGCCCCCAGTCCCTCCTGTTCGCCTTCTTCGGCAGCTACGTTCTGGAGGAGAGACTCGGACACGTGTACTCGGGCAGCATCATCGACGTCCTCGCCCGCGCCGGAGTCGGGGAGCACGCCGTCCGCTCCACCCTCACCCGCATGGTCAACCGGGGTCTGCTGCAGCGTCAGCGCCAGGGACGCAAGATGCACTTCGGTCTGACCGCGCAGGCGGCGCAGGTCCTCTGGGACGGCAAGCGACGCCTCTGGCAGACCGGCGCCGTCAACGACGACTGGGACGGCACCTGGACGCTCCTCGGCTTCTCGCTGCCCGAATCCTGGCAGCGCCAGCGGCACGATCTGCGCTCCCGGCTCACCTGGTCGGGCTTCGGCGCCCTGTACAGCGGGTTGTGGATCGCGCCCGGCGACGTCGACGCCTCCTCACTCGTCTCCGAGCTCGGTCTCGCCGCCCACGTCAAGATCTTCCACGCCACGGCCGACGACGCGACCGACATCGCCCTGATGATCCGCGACACCTGGGACCTGGGCGGCGTCGGCACCCGGTACGCCGACTTCGACCAGCGTTGGTCGGTCTGGCCCGGCACCGACTGCGGCGATCCGCTCGGCGTCCGGCTGCGCGTGATCAGCGAATGGCTGGACATCATCCGCACGGACCCACGGCTGCCCTCGCGCCACCTGCCCCCCGACTGGCCGGCCCGCTCGGCCCAGGAAACCTTCCACCGCATCGCACAACAGACCGAGATCCCCGCCCGCAGGATGGCCACCGAGCTCCTGGAGACGACACCGGTACACATGCCCTGACCCGAGCGCCGATCACGGCGGCCACGGCGGCCACGGCGGCCACGGCCACACGCGTGGTCGTGCGCGGCGGGGCCACGTCTCCGCCCAGAGCGGGAAGCTGGAACGCGCCAGGAATCAGCCCGGCAGACCGGGTCGTTCGTGGCCGTGCGCGCCGACTCGCGGACGACCACCCCCGTGTCGGCGGCGGTGTTCCGCGGGGCTGCGGGCGGCCGTCGGCCCCGTGGAGAGCGAAGGCGGCGAAGTGACGGGCCGGGCCGGCGGTGTCGATCCGGCCGCCGGAGACCGAGGGGACGAACAGCGCCCCCGGCGCGTGTCGTCGCGGCCGATCACGGCGAGGTCGCCGGGCACCGACAGACCCGCGCGCACCACCGCACCGACCACCAGAACGGGCCGCCGCAGAACGCCCGGACGACGGCTGCCAGCTCGTCCACGACCGACGTGATCGCGGACGGACGGCCGGTCTGGACGACGCCGATGGCGGGCGGGCCGGTGGCGGCGCCCCCGTGCCCGACCGTGCCTCTACCGCGGGCAGTTCGAGGTCGACTGTGTCGTGCCACCACGTCGGCGTGCACGGGCACGTGCTGGTCGTCCGCTCTGCCGACAGCGAATCTGCTGCGGGCCGAGAAACCGGCCGATGCCGTCGAGCCGGGCCGAGAGTGGGAGGCGCGGAGCCGTAGGCGGTACCGCGACGACCCGCAGCCCGCACACCCGCAACCGAAGACTCGACGAGGAGCCCCGAATGTCCCCACTCACCGCCGCCGGTCCCTGGCCGGCCCTGCTGCCCCGGGCCGAGGAGGGCGACACCCCTCCCTCCCGGTTCGACGACCATCTGGCCGCCCAACTGCTCGCCCAGCGCATCGTGTTCCTCGGAACACAGGTCGACGAGGTCTCCGCGAACCGCATCTGCGCCCAGTTGCTCCTGCTGTCGGCGGAGGACCCGCGCACCGACATCAGCCTGTACATCAACAGCCCCGGCGGCTCGGTGACGGCGGGCCTCGCGATCTACGACACCATGCAGCTGATCCCGAACGACGTATCCACGCTGACCATGGGATTCGCGGCCAGCATGGGTCAGTTCCTGCTCAGCGTGGGCGCGGCCGGCAAGCGGTACGCGCTGCCCAACGCACGGATCATGATGCACCAGCCGTCGGCCGGGATCGGCGGCACCACCGCCGACATCGAGATCCAGGCGGAGAACCTGGAGTTCACCAAGCGGACCGTCGAGCGGATCACCGCCCGTCACACCGGCCAGACCGAGGAGACGATCTCGCGGGACGGCGACCGCGACCGCTGGTTCACGGCCGAACAGGCCAAGGAGTACGGCATGGTGGACCACGTGGTCGGCTCGCTGACCGACGTACGCCCCGCCGCCTCGCGACGAAGGATGGGACTCTGACATGGGGACGTACACGATTCCGAACGTCGTCGAGCGCACCCCGCAGGGCGAGCGGTCGTACGACGTGTTCAGCCGGCTGCTGTCCGAGCGGATCATCTTCCTCGGCACCGAGATCGACGACGGCGTCGCGAACGTCGTCATCGCACAACTCCTGCATCTGGAGTCGTCGTCCCCGGAGCGCGAGATCGCGGTCTACATCAACTCACCCGGCGGCTCGTTCACTTCGCTCATGGCGATCTACGACACGATGACGTTCGTCCAGGCGCCGATCTCGACGTTCTGCGTCGGCCAGGCGGCCTCGACGGCGGCGGTACTGCTGGCCGGCGGCGATCCCGGGCGCCGGTTCGTCCTCGAACACTCGCGGGTGCTGCTCGGCCAGCCGGCGAGCCGCGGACACCGGGGCATGGTCTCCGATCTGGCCGTCCAGGCCAGGGAGATGGTCCGCATCCGCGCGCAGGTCGAGGAGGTGCTCTCCCGGCACACGCACCACGACGTGACGGCACTGCGCGCGGACATGGACCGCGACAAGGTGTTCACCGCAACGGAGGCGGTGGCGTACGGCCTGGCAGACGAGGTGCTGAGCCGGCGCCTCGTCGGAGTCTGACGGACGCGGGCCGATCCGTCAGGCGACCAGGCAGAGCCCGTTGTACGGCGTGTCGGTGGTCGTCGTACGCGCGCGGTTACGGCTCCGGGTGTGCCGCGTCAGCTCGCTCTGGGCCAGGGACAGCAGGTCTCCCAGGCCCAGGCCGAGGGCGTGGGCGGCTGCCGCGAGGACCTCCGAGGAGGCTTCCTTGCGGCCCCGCTCCAGCTCGGACAGATACGGCATGGAGATCCTGGCCGCGTCGGCCACGTCCTTGAGGGTGCGTTTCTGGTCGAGCCGTTCGCGGCGCAGGACGTCGCCGACCAGGTCACGGAAGAGGGGTTCCCTGGGCTGCGGCGGGGCCACGGGGGCGGCCGGCGCGGGCGCCGGCGCGGTCTTCGGACGCAGCGGGATCACACGAGCCTGGTTCGGCGCTTGATTGCTCACCCCTTCAGACTAAGAGCCGTCGCTTCCGGGGGAAGGGATCGGCATTCTGCCCAGGGTGGAATCACCACTGCGGAACAACCAGGGTGAGGGACGAGCATGCTGCGTGACACATTCGACGAGGTGGCGGAGCTGTACGACCGGGCACGCCCCCGCTACCCACAGGCTCTCGTGGACGACCTGGCCCGCGCGGCCGGCCTCGGCCCGGGCAGCCGCGTCCTGGAGATCGCCCCCGGCACGGGCCGACTCACCGTTCCGCTCGCCGAGTCGGGCTGCCGGATCACAGCCGTCGAGCTCGGCCCGCCCGTCACTCGCGGCCGTGGCCCGCGACAACCTGCGGGATTTCCCGCTCGCGGAGGTGACGGTCGCCGACTTCGAGCACTGGCCGCTGCCGCCCGAACCGTTCGACCTGGTCGTCAGCGCGACCGCGTTCCACTGGCTCGACCCGGCGGTACGACTGCCCAAAGCCGCGGCGGCACTACGGCCGGGCGGGCTGGTCGGGGTCGTCACCACCCACCATGTCAGGGGCGGCACCGTCGACTTCTTCGAGCGGGTACAGCGGTGCCACGAGCAGTGGGACCCGGCCACGCCGCCCGACCTGCAACAGGTCGACGAGGCCGACACGGCCACGGACAACAGCGAGTTGGCCCGCTCCGCGCACTTCGACCGGGTCACCGTGCGGCGCCACGCCGGGGACATCGCGTACTCCGTCGACGAGTACATCGAGGTCCTGCTCACCTACTCGAACCACCGCGCGCTCGACGCCCCTTCGCGACACGGCCTGCTCGCCTGCATCCGGGAGCTGGTCGAGACGCGGTACGGCGGCCGGCTCACCAAGCGCTATCTCCATGAGCTGATCACGGCGACGCGGGTCCCCTGATCCGCGCCGCGGTGTCGCGCGGGACTCCGGCGGGCAGGGCGCCACCGGGGTGTCTACGCCGATACTCCGGCCGATGGACCGCAATTGCCCCAGGACGTCTACGCCGGCCTGACAAACCGACCCAACGTTTCCTTACCTCCAGGTCAACACCCGTTGGTCCGGGGGCTTTTCACCCCTCCTGTCCACCCGTCCCGAGTGGGGAAACATCACTTCGGGCATGCATGGCGCCAGTTCGGGTACGCGCAGTCGGGTACGGCTACGTCAACCGCAGCGTGATGTTCGTGGGAGAGGTAACAGGTAATGGACACCGCCATGATCCGGTCGCAGGCAGAGGTCGTCGTCGAGGACACCGCCAGGACCAGGACGGGTGACGCCCCACTGCCCGGAGTCCCGGAGCCGCGAAAGGTGGCCCCGCGTGACGCGCGGGAGCTGTCCCGCCAGTTCTTCCAGCGCCTGACCGAACTCGAAGAGGGCACGCATGACCATCAGTACGCCCGCAACACACTGATCGAGATGAACATGTCGCTCGTGCGGTTCGCCGCCGGGCGTTTCCGGGGCCGCGGCGACGACATGGAGGACATCGTCCAGGTCGGGATGATCGGCCTGATCAAGGCCATCGACCGCTTCGAGCTCTCCCGAGAGGTGGAGTTCACGTCGTTCGCGCTGCCGTACATCATCGGTGAGATAAAGCGGTTCTTCCGTGACACCACTTGGGCGGTGCACGTGCCGCGCCGGCTCCAGGAGCTGCGCGTCGAGCTGGCCAAGGCCCGCGAGGAGCTGGCGAGCAGGCTGGACCGCGATCCGACGGTCGCCGAACTCGCCACGCTGATGAACCTGTCCGAGGAGGAGGTGGTCGAGGGCCAGATAGCCGCCAATGGCTACAACTCCGCGTCGCTCGACGCCGCGCTGACCGGCGACGGCCCCGAGGGCGGCGAGGCGGTGCTGGCCGACTTCATCGGGGTCGAGGAGCACGGGATGCGGCTGGTCGAGGACTTCCAGTCGCTCGCCCCGCTGCTCGCCGAACTCAGCGACCGGGACCGGCAGATCATCCATCTGCGGTTCGTCGAGGAGGCGACGCAGGCGGAGATCGGTGAGCTGCTCGGCTGCTCGCAGATGCATGTCTCCCGGCTGATCAAGCGCATCATCACGCAGTTGCGCGAGGGCATGCTCGGCGAGCTGGACTACGCCTGACGTGCTGGTCCGCCAGACCGGCCGACTGGCCGACCCCTGTGCCGGGACTCACCGGCTGGGGGGCTCACCGACGAGTGACACCACGGCGCGGACGTACTTGCCGACCGGCACGCGTCGCGCTGTCACCTCGGTGGCGAGTGCGTAAACGATCTCCAGGCCGTGCCGGCCGATCCGTTCCGGGTCCCGGGGGTAGCGGAGGGGCAGCGCGGCGCTGCTGTCGTACACGGACACCGTCACCGAGGTGGCCGTGCCCTCCAGTGCGAGGATGTACGGCCCGTGACTGTGCCGGTCCGCATTGGTGACCAGCTCACTGACCACCAGGACCAGCTCACCGTCGACACGCTCGTCGGTCGCAGGGCAGCACTCCTTCCTCAGCTGTTCGAGGAAGGATTCCGCGAAGGTGCGTGCCTCCGCGATGCAGCCCGGCGCGCCCGTGAAGTGCGTCGTCCGTCGAAGCGGTTCGACGGGAACGTCGGAACCAGTCGGTGTCACTGCTCCACCCAGGTGGTCGATCATGCGTGTCTCTCTCGGTGGCCGGTCCGGCCGGACCCGGTCGCAACACTGCACGTACCCCGAGCCGCGCGCCGCAGTCCCCCCGCCCGGTCGGCCGTCTCCGGGGGCGGCACCTCAGGAGGACGGCGACGTGGAGGCCGGCTGGGGTGTCGCCTCGGAAAGGCTGCCGGCGGGCGGCGACTCCGACGACTCGGAGGCCGAGACAGGTGGTTCGAGGGCCGGGGGCGAGGAGCTGGGAGCGCGCGATGTCGTCGGCGGGCAGGGCGTGGCCGACGGGCTCGCGGCGTCCGGTGTTCCCGGTGGTGCGGGCGAGGACACGCACGGCAGCGGTGACGGGGGCCGCAGACCAGGTGTCGCGGGCGACTCCGAGGCCGGTGCCGAGGGCGTGGACGAACTCACCGACGGGGACGGGTCGGTCACCGGCGGGTCGGTCTTCTGGTCCTTCCCGCCGGTGTCTCCCTGGCGCCGTTGGAACCAGTCGCGGCGGTCGGAGTCGTAGACGACGAAAATGTTGACGACCGTGGTGGAGGGCGCCACGAAGACGACGTTCGAGGTGCGGTACGACGGCCACGCGTCGCCCGTCGGGCGCGGGGTGCTCTGCTGCCGTACCGGGTCGGTGAGCGGGTTTCCGCAGGCGCAGCGCACGCGAGGCCGCCCGCGGTCGTCGATGAGGACGGCCGTGCCGGTCTGTAGGACGGCCTGGTAGGGGGTGGCGGTGGTGTCGCGGTAGCCGTGGTTGGTGACGCGGGTGTCCATGCGGAGCTGTACGGGGGTCAGTGAGCGCAGATACGCGGGGACCCCGGCGGGCTGGAGGCCGAGGACCGAGGCGAACGCGGCGTTCTTCGCGGGAGCCGCCCGGAGGACCCTGATCTGCTTCTCCACGTCGCAGCTGGCGACCATGCGGGTGCCGCCGTACAGGCCGGCCTGACCGCCGTCCACACGGCGGACGACGTTCGAGGTGGCTGTCTCAGAGACCGTGGCGGTGGGGATCGTCGCCGGCGGGGCGGAGCTGTCCTTGGCCGTGGACTCCGTGAAGGGGTCGGGGCCCGACGTGTCCGCGGCCTGGAGGAAGACCTCGCCGCCCGCCTGGTCGGAGGTGCCCTCGGAGCGGGTGAGAACGACGATCAGGGCGACCGCGGCGACGACCGAGGTGGCGATGACCGCGATGCGAGGCGCCGACCTCCACCAGGGCCGGTCGCGCTCGGGCCCCGGTCCGGACCCGCCGCCCGTGCCTCCGTCTCCCCCGCTGTCCCCGCCTCCGCCGTGGGCGGGCGGCTGGGACGGTGGTCCTGCTGGCGGCTGGGAGGGGCCCGACAGGGGGCCGGAGGGCGGTCCTGTGGGGCGGCCGGAGGACGGCTGTTCGACGCTCACGGGCTCTTCTTCCGACGTGGGCTCCTGCGGCATTCACCCCGATTGCAGCCGCCTTCTTCCGAAACATTCTCATTGTGTGCCCTGCTCCGGTTCTGTCCGCAAGCGGACAGAACCGGTTCCTCCCGACAGGCGCACGGCGCGAGTGCTGCCTAGCGTGGCAGGGTGAGTACGCGAAGCCCCGCTCCTGTACCGGTCCTCGCCCGTGAGCGGCCCGTCTCCCGGCACGGCTGGGTACAGGCCCTGGCCGCGGTGCTGGCCGGGCTGGGCGCCATGGTGCTGGCCGCCGGCCTGGGTCTGTGGGCGGCCGGTGCGGGCGATCTGCCGGACGGCGCCTTCCCCCGGGTCGTCGCGGCCACCGTCGTGACGGCGGTCGGCGGGACCGTCGAGCTCACGGGCGACGCCGGAGACCTCGCCACGACAACGGGCGGCCTGACCGTCATGCCGCTGTCGGTGACGCTGGTCGGGGCGCTCGTGACCGGCGCGGGATTTCTGCGCCCGCTGCGGCACCGGGCCGTCGCGGGAGCGCCTGAGCTGGCCGGCTGGGCCGCGCGCGTCGCCGTTCTGTGGGGCCTGGGCCTCGCCGGCCTGGCGTTCGCGGCCCGCCAGGCCTTCGCGGTCTCGCTGGGCGACGGAACACTCGAGGACATCGGCGAGGTTTTCGGCGCCGCACCGAGGATCGGCTTCGCGGCGAACGTACCGCTGACGCTCCTCGCCGGTCTGTTGTGGCTGGCGGGCGTACTGGCGCTGGCTCTGTTGGTCTCGCGCGGGGCCCCGTTGCCGGCGCGTCTGCTGCGGTTCCAGGAGTCGGTGCGGCCGGCCGCCTACGCCATGGTCGTGCTGCTGCTCGCCTTCGTGGCCCTCGGGACCGTGACCGGGCTCGTGGTGGCGGTGACGAGGGGGCAGCCCGCGCAGTCGCTCGCTCTGGTGCTGCTGGGCATGCCGAACCTGGTCTGGCTCGCCCTCACCACAGGTCTGGGCGCCACCTGGGAGGGGCGTGTGGACGGTCCCTTCGGGCTGCCGATGCCGCATGTCCTCGACGAGGTGCTGCGCACCTCCGACACTGCCACGCTCAACCTGAGCACCCTTTCCGGCTACGACGGCAGGGTGTGGTGGCTGGTGGTCGTCGACGCCGTGCTGCTCCTGGCCGCCGCGTTCCTGATGGCGGCGCGCTCACCGTCCCGGATGCGGGCCTGGCAGCACGCCGTGCACATGGCGGTCGCGCTCGCGCTGACGGTCCTGATGATCTGCCTCATCGGCCGGATCTCCGCCCGGTACGGCCTGTCCGTACTGGGAGTCGGCGACCTCGGCGGCAACCTCTCCGGCAGCCTGCTCCTGCGCCCCCAACTGTGGGGCGCGCTCGGTCTCGCCCTGCTGTGGGGGCTGGTCACCGGGTTCTTGGGGGCTCTGTTGGCCCGGCGGGTGCGCCGGCGGGGCGAGGTCGAAACCCGTTAGGCGCAGGTCTGGCGGGCGTGGAAGCGTGGCCTCCAGGGGGCTGACCGTCGAAGACCGGCCGGCCGTAACCGAGTTGATCGCCTGCACGGTCACCTGGTCGACGAGGGAGACCTCGACCGCACGTCGGAGGTGTCCAGCGAGGACGTGGTGCACGACCTGTCCGACTTCGGCCAGAGCCTGGTCACCGGCCGCGTCGCTCTCCCGGACACGGCACTCACCCTCGGCCCGGCGGACCCGGTCGCCCATCACGTCACGAACGTGATCTTCACCGAGCCCGGCAGCCGGGTCCACACCCGCTCCAAGGGGCTGGGCGTCACGGCGGACGGCAGGTGCGGCTCCGTGACGTACGACGACACGGTGGTGCGGGTCGAAGGGGGCCGGCGCGCATCTCGTGCCGGAAGGTGCCGGCTCAGCGGGTGCCGTTGGGCGGGCCGAGGCAGGAGTATCGCCAACCGCACGCGGCCCAGGGCCTGTTACCCCGGTCCCCGGCGACCGTGGCGACTGAACACCGGGCGGGCCCAGTCAGGTGGCCGCGGTGGTCGTTCCTCGCCCGTCTCGTGCACGCGGACCATCTGCGTGGGCGCGTGGCCCGCGGGACCGGGTCCTGTCGAGGCCGCGCGGAGTGCGGCGACGAACTCGAGGCAGGAGTCGTAGCGGTCGTCGGGGGCCTTGGCGAGTGCCTTCGCGAACACCGGGTCGACTGCGGCGGCGAGTTCGGGGCGCTGCTCGGTCAGCGGTGGCGGCTCGTCGTACTGGTGGGCCCACAACAGGGCCATGTCGTCGTCGCGCTGGAAGGGCGGGCGGCCCGCCAGGATCTCGTAGACGACGCACGCGAAGCCGTAGACGTCGCAGCGGCCGTCGACCGGGCGCCCCGAGATCTGCTCGGGAGCCACATAGTCGAGGGTGCCGACGAACTGGCCGACGGTCGTGAACCCGGTGAGCGACAGCGACTTCTTCGTCAGGCCGAAGTCGGTGAGGTAGACGTGCTCGGGGTGGTCGCTGTCGGTGCCCCGGGCGACCAGGATGTTGCCGGGTTTGACGTCCCGGTGGACCAGGCCGTGGTCGTGGGCGGCATCGAGCGCGGAGGCGACCTGGGCGGCGATGCGGATGGCGGTGGCGAACGGCAACGGGCCCTTGTGGTCCAGAAGATGACGCAGGTCACTGCCTGCGACGTACCGCATCGCGATGTAGAGGATGCCGTCCGTCTCGTCGGCCTCGAAGACCGGGACGATGTGCGGATGGTCGATCGCGGCGGCCACCCTGGACTCGTGGGTGAAGCGTTTGCGGAAGGTGTCGTTGCGGGCGAGTTCGGGGGCGAGGAGTTTCAGGGCGACGGTCCGGTCGAGCCGCAGGTCCCTGGCCCGGTAGACGACGGCCATACCGCCGCGGCCGATCTCCTCCTCGACGCGGTAGCCGGCGATCTGCTTCCCGAGCAGGTCGGAGGGGCGCCCCGCGTGCGAACGCGCGTCGTGACCCGGGTCGCGCGCCATCAGCCGCCGCCGATGCCGTCACCGTCGCCCCTGACGACCTGGGTGGGCGCGTGGCCCAGGTCGGGCACCACCTGGGTCGGCTCCCGCGCGGGGGCGGCGGGTTCCCGGTCGGCGGCGTACGTGGTCAGCCGGGTGCCGTCGGTGTACACCCAGCGCTCGTGTTCGGCGTCGTACAGCCACACGGACTCGCCGTCGACGACGATCCCGATCCGCTGTCCGCGCGTAACGCCCCGGAACGACTCCCGGTCGAGTGTGCCCCCGGTCAGCTCCTCCACGGCGCTGCGGTAGCGGGCCAGCGCCTGTTCGGCGCGGGCCAGCAGGGGGCGTGGGTCGGCGGTGCGGGTGAGCGGGGCGCCGGCGGCGGGCGGGTCCTGCGGTACGGCGACCAGGAGCCGTCCGTCGACCCAGGCCGACCAGCCGTTGGCGCACCGGACGTGCCCCCAGTCGCCGCGCCGCTCGACCAGTTCGACCGGCAGCAGCGCGTCGAGCGGCACCGTGGGCCGGGACGCGTCCGGCGCCTCCCAGGCGGCCAGGCCGTCACCCGGGACGACGTGTGTGGGCCGGAAGCCGGAGATGCGGAAACCGGGGGACGTCATCTCACCAACCCCTCTACTTCCGCATGACAGCCGGTTCGTGCCGCCGCAGCAGCCGGAGGACCAGGTAGCCGAAGACCGCGGAGAGCGCGAGCAGCATGCCCGCGTTGAGCAGCCAGACCCCGGCCGAGTGTTCGAACAGGGGGTCGCCGGTCAGTTCGCCGGGGACGATCCTGGACAGTCCGATCGTGCCCGCCATCGCCCCGAGCGCCCACCGGGACGGCACCAGCCAGGAGAGCTGCTCGATGCCGGGGACACCGTCGAGTTTGAGCAGGGCTCCGCAGAACACCACCTGGACGATGGCCAGGAGCACGAGGAGGGGCATCGTCACCTCCTCCTTGCGGACCAGTGCCGAGACCAGCAGGCCGAGCATCATCGCGGTGAAGGAGAGCAGCGCGACGGCGACCGTGATCTCCACGAGGGGTGGCATCAACACGCCTTCTCCGCCGGGGCCGTTGAGGTCGACGCCGAGCAGGGCGACGAGGGTCAGCACGACGGCCTGGGCGACCGTGATCGCCCCGAGGACCACAACCTTCGACATCAGGTACGCCGATCTCGACAGCCCGACGGCCCGTTCGCGCTGATAGATCACGCGTTCCTTGACCAGTTCACGCACGGCGTTGGCCGCCCCCGTCAGCACGCCGCCGACGCACAGGATGAGCAGCGCGTTCATCGCCGTTTCCTGGGTCAGCCGGCTGCCCGCCAGGGCCCGGGCCATCGCGCCCATCACGAACGGCAGCGCGACCATGATGGCGAGGAAGGTGCGGTCGGCGCTCAGCGCGGTCGCGTAGCGGCGGACCAGGGTGCTCAGCTGGGCGCCCCAGCTCTGCGGTTTGGGCGGGGGCGGGGCGGTGGCGACCGGGCCCGCGCTCGGCAGCCGGGGCTGGACGGTCGAGTTGACGATGTACTGCCGGTGGAACGGCGAGACACGGTAGTCCCCCGCCCAGTCCCGTTCGCGGTCCCGCTCGAACGCCTCGAACGCCTCCGGCCACTGCTCGTACCCGAAGAAGGCGAGAGTGTCCTCGGGCGGTCCGTAGTAGGCGACCTTTCCGCCGGGGGCCAGCACGAGCAGCCGGTCGCAGACGTCGAGGCTGAGCACGCTGTGGGTGACGACGATGACGGTCCGGCCGTCGTCGGCGAGGCCGCGGAGCATGTGCATCACCGAGCGGTCCATCCCCGGGTCGAGGCCCGAGGTGGGTTCGTCGAGGAAGAGCAGCGACGGCTTGGTGAGCAGTTCGAGGGCCACGCTGACCCGCTTGCGCTGCCCGCCGGAGAGACTGTGCACGGGCTGGTGCACGCGCTGTTCCAGGCCGAGTTCGCGCACCACCTCGTCGACGCGGTCCCGTCGCTCCTGCTTCGCGGTGTCCTGCGGGAATCTCAGCTCGGCGGCGTAGGTGAGGGCTCCGCGCACGGTCAGCTGGGAGTGCAGGATGTC
Organism: Streptomyces sp. ADMS; assembly: GCF_033441795.1. Taxonomy (NCBI): domain Bacteria; kingdom Bacillati; phylum Actinomycetota; class Actinomycetes; order Kitasatosporales; family Streptomycetaceae; genus Streptomyces; species Streptomyces sp. ADMS. The sequence continues at coordinate 68,752 of NZ_JAVFVX010000002.1, forward strand.
GTCCTGGGGGACCAGACCGATGCGCTGGCGCAGTTCGGCGTAGTCGCGGTAGAGATCGCGCCCGTCGTACAGGACCGTGCCGTGGTCGGCGGGGCGCTGGCCGGTCAGGGCGTTGAGGAGGGTGGACTTGCCGGCGCCGCTCGGTCCGACGACCGCGAGCAGGCACTTCTCCCCCACCGGGAAGGACACACCCTCCAGCAGGGTCTTGCGGCCGTGGTCGACGGCGACCGTGAGGTCCTGGACGTCGAGGGAGACGTCGCCCGTGTCGACGTACTCCTGGAGCTGGTCGCCGACCAGGCAGAAGGCGGAGTGGCCGATGCCGATGATGTCACCGGACGTGATGACCGCCCGGGCGACGGGTGAGCCGTTGAGGAACGTGCCGTTGTGGCTGCCGAGGTCGACGATCTCGTACGTCCCGTCCGGGTGGGCGCGCAGTTCGGCGTGCCGACGGGAGACGACGAGGTCGTCGACGACCAGGTCGTTGTCGGCGGCGCGCCCGATGCGGACGGTTCGGGCGGACAGTGGCCGGACGGTGGTGGGCTGCCGGAAGGTGCCGGTCAGGGCGGGCACGGAGACCGCCGAGGGGCGTTCGCGGGCCGGCGGGGGCGGGCTGACGAGGACGGCACGCGGACCGTCAGCGGGGCTCCCGAAGCGCAGGACGCTGCCGGGTCCGACGTCCCGTTCATGGATGCGCAGGCCGTCGGCGTACGTCCCGTTCGTGCTGTTCTCGTCCTCGACCGTCCAGTGGTCGTCCTCGGGCCGCAGCACCGCGTGGTGCCAGGAGACCCGGGCGTCGTCGATGACGATCTCGCTGAGTGGGTCGCGTCCGACGTGATAGGCGTGGCCCGGGCTCATCAGCGTGGAGCCCGCCTCCGTCTCCAGGACGAGTTCGGGCGGCGTCGGCGCGACCGAGCGGTCTACCATGCCCAGAATTCTAGCGATTCGTCCGCATATACGCCTGGCCAGCCCCAGGGGCTTCGACGGCCTCCGCGGCTAGGCGACCGGTACGACCAGCGCCGGGTTGGTCCGCTGCATCCGCAGGGCGTCCACGGACTCCGCGAGCAGCTCGTACTCGGTGGTCTCGTCGCACGTGGCGATCCGGACGAGCCGACCGGCCGCCAACTCGTCGGCGACCAGATCCTGTTGATACGGGTCCATGCTCCAGGCGCGCAGCAGGCCGGGGACGTCGGGGACGGTTGTGGCGATCGGGAAGAGCGAGTTCGGGGGGAAGTACGGTTCGTCGGGTTGCGGATCGAGCCGTTCGGCGATCCAGTTGGCGCGGTCCCGTAACCACCACAGGGCCAGCGCCAGGGTGGGCGCGCGGTACGTGCCCAGCGGTACGCCGATGCGGCGGCCCGCACAGACGCCGTACGCCGTGACATGGCAAAGGAACTCGTCGTGCACGATCTTTCCCCCGATCGCCTGCCGGCCTTGCCTCGCTTTCCCTGCGGCTCACTCGCTGTACGTTGGTGCCGGTCGCTCGATGATCCACTCGGTCGTGCAGTCTTCTACCAGTCGAGTATCTTCACTATTGACACTCTGTCACCACGGCTTTCCAGCCAGCCTCCAGGCATTCTTCTGGCATATTCCCAGCAGGTATGGACCGGAATCCGACGGGACAGCCTCTTTCCCCGTCGGCAGATTCCCGGGGAGTCCCGACGATCACGGGATTCGCGATGAGCCTTCCGCTTCCCAGTGGTCTCTTGAGTGAAGACCACTGGGAATGGAGAGCACGATGACCACCAGCGAAAAACCCCTGAAGATCGACGAGGAATTCACAGCCGTACTGCGCAAAAGCCCGGCGCCCGGGGGCTGGACCTACCTTGTCTGGCCGGAATCCGTCGCGTTCTTCGGTACCCGCGGCCTGGTCAGGGTCGGCGGGACGATCGACGGGCATTCTTTCCGCGGCTCGTTCATGGCGCTGGGCGACGGCACCCACAAACTCCCCGTGAAGGCCGAGATCCGGAAGGCCATCGGAAAGGCAGAGGGTGACACCGTGACAGTACGGCTCGCCGAACGGTTCCGTTCATGACGGAGCAGGGCGGATCGGGAAAAGATCAGGCCTTGATGACCGCGTCGATCCGGGTCAGCTCCTCCTCGGAGAACTCCAGATTGCCGATGGCCGCGACGCTGTCCTCCAGTTGCCGCGGACTGCTCGCTCCGACCAGGGCGGACGTCACCCGGCCGCCGCGCAGGACCCAGGCCAGGGCCAGCTGGGCCAGGCTCTGCCCGCGCGACTTGGCGATGCCGTCGAGGACGCGCAGCTGCTGCACCAGGTCTTCGGTGATCTTGTCGGAGTTCAGGAAGGGGCTGTCGCTCGCCGCCCGTGAGTCCGCCGGGATGCCGTCGAGGTAGCGGCCGGTGAGCAGGCCCTGCTCCAGCGGGGAGAAGACGATGGAGCCGACCTGGAGCTCGTCCAGCGCGTCCAGCAGGCCCTCGTCCTCCGGACGGCGGTCGAGCATCGAGTAGCGGGGCTGGTGGATGAGCAGGGGCGTACCCAGCTCGGCCAGGATGCGGGCGGCTTCCCGGGTCTGCTCCGCCGAGTAGTTGGAGATGCCGACGTAGAGCGCCTTGCCCTGCTGGACCGCCGTGTGCAGGGCGCCCATCGTCTCCTCCAGCGGAGTCTCCGGGTCCGGGCGGTGCGAGTAGAAGATGTCGACGTAGTCGAGGCCCATGCGGGTCAGGCTCTGGTCGAGGGAGGAGAGCAGGTACTTGCGGGAGCCCCATTCGCCGTACGGGCCCGGCCACATGAGGTAGCCCGCCTTGGTGGAGATCACGAGCTCGTCGCGGTACGGGGCGAAGTCCGCCCTGAGTGCCTCGCCCAGGGCGGACTCGGCGGCGCCGGGCGGCGGGCCGTAGTTGTTGGCGAGGTCGAAGTGGGTGACGCCGAGGTCGAAGGCTCGGCGCAGGATGGCCCGCTGCGTGTCGACCGGACGGTCGGGGCCGAAGTTGTGCCACAGGCCGAGCGACAGCGCGGGGAGCTTCAGGCCGCTGCGTCCGGTGCGCCGGTAGGGCATGTCCGCGTAACGGTCGGTGTGTGCGGTGTACAACGCGACTCCAGAAGGGTTGGCACGACGGATGCGATCATTGCTGGTCCCACTCTTCCCCCGGGGCGGGCAGTGGTCCAACAGGAGAATCCGATGGAATTCAGCGGATAGGCTTCTCAATCATGGAACTACGGCATCTTCAGCACTTCGTCGCGGTCGCGGAGGACCAGCACTTCACCCGGGCCGCCGAACGACTGATGGTGTCCCAGTCGGGGCTGTCGGCCTCGATCCGCGCGCTGGAGCGGGAGCTGCAGACCCCGCTGTTCGTGCGTACCACCCGCCGGGTGACGCTCACGGAGGCGGGGCGCGCGCTGCTGGGCGAGGCGGAGCGCATCCTCGCACAGGTGAGGTCCGCGCACGACGCCGTGGCCGCCGTCCAGGGCGTGCTGCGCGGGACGCTCTCGCTGGGCACGGAGCAGTGCATCGCCGGGGTGGACGTCGCGGGGTTGCTCGCCACGTTCCGGAGGAGTCACCCGGACGTGGAGATCCGGCTGCGCCAGGCGGGTTCCGAGGCGATCGCTGACGAGGTCGCCGCCGGGCGGCTCGACCTGGCCTTCGCCATCCGCACGCGCGGGGACTCCGACCAGCTGCGTTCCGTGCCCCTGAGCAGCGAGCCGATGACCGTGCTGTGCCATCCGAGCCATCGCCTCGCCCTCGCGGGTGCGGTGACGCCCCAGGAACTGGGCGGGGAGGCGTTCGTCGACTTCCATCCGGACTGGGGGCCGCGCCGCATCACGGACGAGGTGTTCGCCGTAGCGTCCGTACGGCGGACCGTGACACTGGAGGTCAACGACGTGCACAGCCTCCTCGACCTGGTCGAGGAGGGCCTCGGCGTCGCGGTGGTGCCCCGGCACTTCGCGCACAAGCGCGCGGCGCTCACCGCTCTGCCCGTGAAGGGCACCGGCGAGACGGCGTACGAGACGGTCGCGATGCTGCCGCCGCCCCAGGCGACGAGTCCGGCGGCACGGGCACTGATGGACCTGCTGGAGCGGCCGGACCGGCAGGACTGACCCCGCTGTCGCGTTCTGATGCCGGGGGCATCGCGATGCGCGATCGTGGAGGCATGGATGCCAAGGACGTTCTCATCGACGCGTACGGACGGATCCAGGAAGAGGTCCACGCCGCCGTGGACGGTCTGTCACCGGACGATCTCCACGCCCGGCCCGCCCCCGACACCAACTCCGTCGCCTGGCTCATCTGGCACCTCACCCGGGTCCAGGACGACCATGTGGCCGGGGCGGCCGGGTTCGACCAGATCTGGCTGAGCGAGGGCTGGGAAAAGCGGTTCGGGCTCGGGCTGGAGGCCGCGGACATCGGCTACGGCCACAGCGCCCGGCAGGTCGCCCAGGTGCGGGTGAGGTCGGGCGACCTGCTGCTCGGTTACTACGACGCGGTGCACGCGCAGTCGGTCGAGTTCCTACGGGGTCTGACCGCGGGCGACTTCGAGCGCGTCGTCGACGAGCGCTGGGACCTGCCGGTCACTCTCGGCGTCCGGCTGGTCAGTGTCCTGGCCGACGATCTTCAGCACGTCGGCCAGGCCGCCTATCTGCGGGGACTGCTTCAGAGCGCCGAGGCGTAGCCCGGCAGGACGACGTCCTCGATGAGGGCGTTGCGTTCGCCGAACGGGATGAACGCGCTCTTGACCGCGTTCACGGTGACGGTACGCAGGTCCTCGACCGTCCAGCCGGCCTCCTCGACCAGCAGGGACATCTCGCGGGTCATCGTCGTGCCGGAGACGAGGCGGTTGTCGGTGTTGAGGGTGACGCGGAAGCCCAGATCGCGCAGGGCGGTGATGGGGTGCTCGGCGATCGACTTGGCCGCGCCCGTCTGGAGGTTGGACGTCGGGCACATCTCCAGGGCGATCCTGCGGTCGCGCACCCAGCCCGCGAGCCGGCCGAGCCTGCCGTCCACGATGTCGTCGGTGATGCGGACTCCGTGGCCGATGCGCTGGGCGCCGCAGACCTGGAGGGCCTGGTGGATGCTGGGCAGGCCGTGCGCCTCGCCGGCATGGATGGTGAACGGCACGCTCTTGCTGCGCAGGTGTTCGAAGGCGGCGAGGTGGTCGGCGGGCGGGAACCCGTCCTCGGCGCCGGCGATGTCGAAGCCGACGACACCGGCGTCACGGAAGGCGACGGCGAGGTCGGCGGCCTCACGGACCCGGTCGAACATGCGCATCCCGCACAGCAGCGTCCCGACCCGCACCGGGGTGCCCGCGGCGGCGGCCTTCGCCATGCCCGCCGCCAGGCCCTCCTGGACGGCCTCGACGACCTCGGGGAGCGTCAGGCCGCCGTTGACGTTCAGTTCGGGGGCGTAGCGCACCTCGGCGTAGACGACGCCGTCATCGGCAAGGTCGAGGACGTACTCCTCGGCGGTGCGCAGCAGGCCCTCGCGGGTCTGCATCACGGCGAGGGTGTGCTCGAAGGTGGCTATGTAGCGCACCAGGTCCCCGGAGTTGGCGGCCTCGTAGTACCAGGCGGCCAGCTCGTCCGGGTCGGTGGTGGGCAGGGTGTGGCCGGCCCCGGCGGCGAGCTCGACCAGGGTGGCGGGGCGCAGGCCTCCGTCGAGGTGGTCGTGCAGCACGGCCTTGGGAAGGCGGCGGAGGGTGGCGGTGTCGACGGGGGACGCGGTCATGTGCGGTGCTTCCTCGGCAGATGGTGCGGTGGAGTGGGGTGCTGCGGGATGTCAGTCGGTGGCGGGCTGGAGGAGGTCCCAGCGGTTGCCGTACAGATCCTGGAAGACGGCGACCGAGCCGTACGGCTCATGGCGCGGTTCCTCCAGGAAGGTCACACCGGCGGCGCTCATCCGGGCGTGGTCGCGGGCGAAGTCTTCGGTGTGCAGGAAGAAACCGACACGTCCGCCGGTCTGGTCGCCGATCCGGGCACGCTGGTCCTCGTCCTTGCCCCGGGCGAGCAGAAGGCCGGTGCCCGCCGCTCCGGTTCCCGGCTCGACGACGACCCAGCGGGAGCCGTCGGGGCGGGGGGTGTCCCCGGCGAGCCGGAAGCCGAGCGCGTCGGTGTAGAAGCGGATCGCCTCGTCGTAGTCGTCGACCACGAGGGTGACCAGTGCGATGCGTCTCATCGGCTCTCCTCGGCCTTGCGGGGTGGTGGTGAGGTGGACCGTTCGGCCGACCTGCGACAGACGTGCGGTTGACGGGTGAGGTTATACGTAACACCCCGGGTGTGTCATCTCCGCGCCCGCAGGTGTGATCTCATCCGCGTGCGCGATCCCGGGAACGATCGCCGGAGCGTGATCGTCGAGCAGGTGTGAACCGTGAGCATGCTGTCGCAAGGGCGGGCTCCCCCGTGGTGGGGAGCCTGGCCGCGTTCGTACTGCTGGCGCTGCTCGCCGTCACGGTCACCGCACAGGGCGGTGGCACCCTGTTCGGCGACCGGCATCTGCTGGAGTGGTCGCTCGCCCACCGCCCCGACCTGGCCGTCACCCTGGCCCGAGCGGTGACCCACACCGGCACGGGCTTCGTTCCGTACGCCCTGGTCGCCCTCGCCGGTCTCCTGCTCGGCAGAACCGCACGGCAGCGCATCCTCGCGGCCGCCGCCTGTCTCGTCTGCCTGGTCGCCGCCCAGGCGGTGCGGTTCTCGCTGATGGCGCTGCTGTCCCGGCCCCGTCCCGCCACGGCGCACTGGGCGACGGACGCCGGCCACTGGTCGTTCCCCTCCGGCCACACCACCACGTCGGCCGTCACCGCCGGGCTGCTCGTCCTGGCCGTCCTGATACGGGCCCCGCGCGGCCGGCACGTGATCGCCGCCGCGGTCGGCTGCTGGGGCCTGCTGGTCGGGCTGACCCGGGTCTATCTGGGCGTCCACTGGTTCTCGGACGTCGTCGGCGGCTGGCTGTTCGGTGTGTGGTGGCTGGGCCTCGCGGCGTACGGGGTGGCGCGCTTCGCCCCGGACGTCTGCGCGGAGGTGCTGCGCGGCGACGGGAGCGGAGTGCGCGGAGTGCTGTTGCCCGGCATACCGGGGCCGGGATCCGGGTCCGAATCCACGCGTGGCAAGGTGGAGGTGGCGTCGGCATCCGACTGCGGCGCACCTCCACCGAGCGCTGCCCTTCCAGGAGTTGAGTGTCATGTCCGAGCTGCCGAAGTCGACCGGATCCCCCTCCCGTCAGAACGTGACGTTTCCCAGCGCTGACACCACCGCGCACGGCTATCTGGCGCTGCCCCCGTCCGGCAGCGGGCCCGGTGTCATCGTCATCCAGGAGTGGTGGGGACTGACCGACCACATCGCGGACGTCACCGACCGGCTCGCGCAGGAGGGCTTCGTCGCCCTCGCCCCCGACCTCTACGGCGGCAGCGTGACGCACGAGAGCGAGGAGGCGCTGCGCATGATGCAGGCCCTGCCGGTGCCGAAGGGCGTCGAACTCCTCTCCGGCGCGGTCGACTACCTGCTGGCGCTGCCGGAGGTCACCTCGGAGACGGTCGGCTCGATCGGTTTCTGCATGGGCGGCGGTTTCGTGCTCTACCAGGCCGCCGCCGACCCGCGTGTCAGCGCCGCCGTGCCGTTCTACGGTGTGATCCGGGGCGGGCTGCCCGACTTCTCCGGCCTCAAGGCCGAGGTGCTGGGCCACTACGGCGAACTCGACGCGAGTATCCCGGTGGAGAGCCTGGACCCGCTGCGCGAGGCCATCAAGGAGCAGTCCGGTATCACTCCGGATCTGCGTGTCTACCCGGCCAACCACGCCTTCTTCAACGACGCCCGCCCGGTGTACGACGCCGAGTCGGCCGCCCGCGCGTGGGAGAGCACGGTGCCGTTCCTGCGGGAGCGCGTGCGCTGAACGCCGGTGGGCTGGACACGGGTGACTGATGTGACGGTGGGCGGGCCCGGGGTGCTTCCCCGGGCCCGCCCAGACGTTTCGGGTCCCGTACGTCAGCTCTGGCCCTGTACGTCAGCCGCTCGCGCCCGCGAGCCACGTCGTGGCGTTCGGGGGCGAGCGGCGCGCTGGTGACGCCGGTGCAGTTCCAGCCGTCGTACAGCGTGCTGCCGGACTGGCCGGTGCCGCCGTCGATCGGGGAGCTGCCGCCCCGGAAGGCGATCCGGCCGCTGCCGAAGGTAACGCATCGCCGCGGGCGGGCTGCCCCCAGGCGAAGACCGTGACCGACGCGTCAGCCATGCCATGGTGATCCGCTCAAGAGTCGAAAAGCTCGAAACCCCAGCGGCGCTTACCCCGGACCCCACCCGGACCCGCCGCGAGGGCCGGTCCAGGACCGGCCCCACCCGGCCTCGTTCCACACGCCCCGCCCCCAGGCGTCGCAGGGCGCCCCCCGACCAGACCGTCGGGTCCGGCGGGCAGGCGTCCGGAGGGACACGCTCGCACGGACCGGAGGATGCTGCCCCGCGCAGCCCACCGACACCAGGAAGGACGCTCCACGAGGAGAGCGGGGACACCTTGACGTGTCCGGCTACGGGTAGACGTAGGTGTTCAGCGTGGCCACCGCCGAGGCGGGGTTTCCGAGGTCGTAGCGGTCCACGGCAAGGAAGTTGGGCTTCTTGCGGGCGGCCGGCTGGCAGAACCGCTGGGCCCGGTCGGCGAGTTTGGTGTTGTCGTTGGTCGCCGTGGCGGCGATCGCCACGTCCCGGAAGTGGTTCATGACGAAGAGGGGCTTGAAGGCGCCCTCGGTGCGGGTCAGTGGGGTGTTGGAGTCGGCGCCGTACCAGCGGCTGTAGCAGGACCAGTCGGAGGAACCGATACCACCGCCCATGGACCAGTAGTTCTCCACGGTCCACTCCCGCTGGTACATCACGCCGAAGGCGTCCCGGGTGAGCCCGGCGGTCTGGTCGGCGGAGCGGCTGTGGTCGGTGAAGATCAGCAGCCGGTCGTTGGCGGCGATCAGATCGGCGACCTTCGGCCAGCCGTTCTGCCGTACGCCCGTCTGGTCGGGCCGGTACAGGACGTCCGACAGGCCGCTGACCCGGGCGAGTTCGCTGCGCAGGACGCCCGGGTCGACGTAGTCCTCCAGGAAGACGGTGACGACCTGGGTGGGGTTCTGCTTGAGGAAGTCGACCATCCGCTGGAGGTCGACCCAGAGCGCGACCGGGCTTCCGACGAGGGTGCAGCTGTTGTGGCAGAGGATCGCGCCGTCGGAGGTCTGGTGGATGTCCAGCATGAATCCGCGTACACCGTCGGCGAGTTGCTGGTTGATGCCGCGCGTCTGGTTGGGGACGAAGTTGACGAAGGGCGGGGCGAATCCGCCGTCGACGCCGTTGGCGTAGGCGTTGTGGGCGGTGAGGAACGTGACCTGGTCCAGGGTCCGTTGCTCGCTGGACGGCATCGGGGCGACGGTGGGGGTGACCGGAGTGAGATACCAGGCGGCCAGGCTGCCCGCGCCGCCGACAACCAGCTGCTCGGGGTAGTTGGCGCCGGACGGCTTGGCGGCGACCGTCAGGTAGCGGGTGGTTCCCGGGGCCTTGAGGGTGTACTGGTCGGTGCCGGACGGGGCGATCTCCCAGGCCGCGTCGGCGCTCGTGCAGGCGACGGTCCTGGCCTGGTCGCCGGAGCGGCCGAGACAGCTGCCCGCGGCGTCGGTGCTTTCCAGGATGTACGAGGTTCCGCCGGCGCGCAGAGTCCACTGCTGGTGGTCCTCGTTGCCCTTGGGTCTGTGCTGTTCGACGACTCCGGCGTCGTCGGCGGCGTTGAGTCCGGTGGTGACGCTCTGGACGTAGTAGGCACCGGCGGCCGGCACAGCGGCGGCCACGGCCGGCGGTGCGGGTGCCGCAACTGCCGCTGCCAATGCGGCTGTTGCGGTGAGCAGTGCGGTGCGGAGGTTTGGCATCTGCGGGGCCCTTCATGAACTCGGAGGCTCTACGACTCGATCGGCAGGGGCATGACATCACGAAGCCCCGCACGAAGTCAGCACACCCGGCACACCCGAACCACAACCACCGGTGCCCGCCTGTCAATTCGGTCTGACCTTTGATATGTTTCGACGCCACCTAGGCTGCGGAAGGCGTTCGAACTGTGGACTTCGAGCTGACCGAGGATCAGGAAACGATCCGCGAGGCCATCGCCGGACTTCTGCGGGACTTCGACGACCGGTACTGGATGGAGAAGGACCGGGACCACGAATTCCCGGCCGAGTTCTACGACGCCGTCGCGCGCGGCGGCTGGCTGGGGCTCACGATCCCCGGGGAGCACGGCGGCCACGGTCTCGGCATCACCGAGGCCACGCTGCTCCTTGCGGAGGTCGCGCGGTCGGGCGGCGGGATGAACGCGGCCAGCGCGATCCATCTGTCGATCTTCGCAATGCATCCCGTCGTGGTGCACGGCTCCGAGGAGCTCAAGCGCCGGACCCTCCCGCGTATCGCCACCGGCGACCTCCACGTCTGTTTCGGCGTGACCGAACCGGGCGCGGGTCTCGACACGACGAGCATCACGACGTACGCGCGCCGGGACGGCGACCACTACGTGGTGAACGGCCGCAAGGTGTGGATCTGGCATCCCGCTGGGCCGCTGGGCGACACCCGAGGAGATTGCCTGGAGTCTCATCCTCCTCGCCTCGGACGCCGCGTCCTTCAGCACCGGGCAGGTGCTGCCCGGTGCACAGGGGACGTGTCATGTGACAGGCAGCACGGGTCCGTATTGAATGGTCCGGCCGAAGTGCTACCACCGACGAGAGGCCTGACCCGTGCAGAGCGCCGGACATTCCGCCAGTGACGCGCGCTTCGACGTGGTGAGGGTGCCCAAGGCGTCGGACGTGCTGGCCGCCGAGGTGCGCGAGCGGATCCTCTCCGGCGAGTTCACCGAGGGAATGGTGCTGCCGCCGGAGCGTCAGCTGGTGGAGCAGACGGGGCTGAGCCGCGCGACGGTGCGCGAGGCGCTGCGCATCCTCGAAGTCGAGCGGCTGGTGCGGATCAGGCCGGGGCGGGGCGGCGGCGCCTTCGTGCACCGGCCGGGCCACGAGTCGGTGGCGAACACCGTGCGGCTGGTCATCCGGGGCCAGCAGATCCGGCTGGAGGCGCTGCACGAGACGCGCGAGGCGATCGAGCCGACGTGCGCCGCGCTGGCCGCGAAGCGGCGCACGTCGGCCGACCTCGCCGAACTCGACGCCGCCCACACCGAGTTGGTGGCGGCCGAGGAAGACGTCCCGCGCTTTCTGCGGGCCAACGTCCGCTGGCACACCGCCGTGGCGAAGGCCGGCGACAACGAGCTGCTGACCGGTTTCCTGGCCGCACTCTCCCAGTCGATCTACGCCGCCACGGACATCGAGCAGTTCATGGACGCGGAGATCCGCGAGGTCACCGCCCGCGCCCACGCCCGGATCACCGAGGCGATCCGGGCGCAGGACGGGCCCGCGGCGATGCGGCGCATGGCCCGGCACGTGTGCGGGTTCGCCCGCGCGGCGGCCGAGGTGGACCCGCGACAGCAGGTGCAGTTGCCCGCACCTGGCGACGACGCCTGACATCGGTTCCTCTCGGGAGAGGGCGCTCTCCCTCCCGAGACGAGCCCCACCCATGCGAGAATGTGATTTCCATTCAGCGTGAACAACACTCTTCACTTTCGGTCTGACCTTAACTACCATCCGAGGCGACCGAGCAGTAGTGAAGGAGAGGGGTTCGCATGGACGAGGCCGACTCCGTCCTGACCGTGACCGCCGACGGGTCACCGCCACCCGCAGGGAGGACAGGTCATGCTGGTCCCCCGCCGCCAGGAGCGAGTGGTAGAGCGTGGGCGGGCCGGGCAGAACCGTCACCTTCTCGCGCTCCACCAGTTCCAGTACGCGGTCCACGTCGAAGACGGGCACGGGCAGGATGGTCGCGCCCCGGATCAGGGAGGCGATACAGCCCGCCTTGTAGCCGAAGATGTGGAAGAACGGGTTGACGATCAGGTAGCGGTCGCCCTCCCGCAAGGTCGCCAGGTCGCACCACTCCCCGTACAGGCGCAGCGTCTGGACATGGGTCATCGGCACACCCTTGGGCCGCCCGGTGGTCCCGGAGGTGAACGTGATGTCGCCGACGTCGCCACCGCTCGCCGCCCGCTCGAACGCCGAACCGCTCGCAAGGAAGCCCGACTTGATGTCGATCACGGGCACGCCGGGCGGGCTCTCGAAGTCCAGGCCGAGGAAGCCCGCCTCGATCAGGAGGAGTTCGGCCCCGCTGCGCCGGACGATGTCGTGGGCCTCGGCCGCCTTGAACCGGGTGTTGACCGGGACGAGCACCCCGCCGGCGGTGAGCAGCCCGAAGGCGGCGACGATCCACTCGGCGGAGTTGGGCGCCCAGATCGCGCCCCGGTCGCCCTTCTCGATCCCGGCTGCGGCGAAGGCGCCTGCGGCCGTGCGCACCCGGTCGGCCAACTCGGTGAAAGTGAGCCTGAGTTCGCCGTCGACGGCCGCCTCGGCGTCACCGAATCGGTCGGCCGCGCTCAGCACCATCCGCGGGATGTCTCCCACTTCATTCCGGTATCAGCCTGGAGAGGTTGCCGCCCATGATCTTGGCCTGGTCCGTGACGCTCAGGTGCTGGATGGCGTCGACATAGCTCTGTGGCTGGGCCAGGCCTTCGGGGTGCGGGTAGTCCGAACCGAACAGCACCCGGTCCACGCCCATCAGATCGATGAGGTCGCTGAGGTCGTCCTCGTAGAACGGGCTGACATGGATGCTGTCCTTGACAGCCTGCACCGGGTCGCCCAGGAACTCGTTCGGCATCTTCTTGTGGACGTCGCGGAGGTTGTCGAGCAGCGGCGCCACCCAGGAGGAACCGTTCTCGATGAGCGCGATCTTCAGCCCCGGGAACCGGAACAGGGCGCCGTGGCACACCCAGGCGGCCACCGCGTCCTGGATCGGCCGCCACTCGGACACCGCGCGGAAGGCGTTGGGCTTGAACGGGAGCATCTCGTTCGTCCGGCCCTCCCAGTCGCTGGTGTACCGGGCGTAGCCGCTGTCCGAGGAGTGCATCGCGACCAGCACGCCGGTTTCGACGACGCGCTTCCAGAACGGGTCGAACTCGGGCGACGCGAAGGAGCGCGAGCCGCCGTGGCCGGGCACCGGGGCGGGGCGCACCAGAATTGCCCGGGCGCCGCGCTCGACCGCCCAGTTCAGCTCCGCGATCGCCTTGTCGACGATGGGCAGGGTGATGACCGGGGTGGTGAGGATGCGGTTTTTGTAGTTGAAGCCCCACGTCTCGTACAGCCACTCGTTGAGCGCGTGGATCAGTTCGGGATCGTCCCGCATCCGCTCCTCGATGAGGCTGGCGAGCGTCGGGAACATCAGCGTCTTCTGCACCCCCAGCTCGTCCAGCAGCTCCAGCCGGGGCCCCGGTTCACGGAACGCGGGGATGGAACGCATCGGCTCGCCGAAGATCTCCGGCGGCTCTTCCCGTCCGGGTTGCCGAACTTGAAGTAGTCCTCCATCGCCCCGGGGCGGGCGACCACCTCGAAGTGGGGTTGGGGATGTACTCGCTGATCTGCCCCCTTCGTACGACCCCTCACCTGCACGTACTGGATCGCGCCTTCGTATTGCCCGGGGAGGTGCCTGGTCAGCGCCTCTTCGGTCTCGTACAGGTGATTGGCCGCGTCGAATAGCGGATACGGCAGCTCGCGCGACGACATTGAGATCTTCCTTTGCATATTGCGAGACTCTCATTCTCACTTCTTTTACCCCGCAATGTCCCTACGGAGAACGAACTTCTGAACCTTGCCGCCGGCGGTGCGCGGGAACTCTTCCATGACGTGCAGTCCCTCCGGCCACTTCTGCCGGGCGAGGCCCTGCCGGTCGAGGTGGGCGGGTGTGAGCTCGGGGCGGTCGAGGAGGCTCGTCAGGTAGTACGCGGCACCGCCGCCGACCGTCAGCCCGTCGCCCTTCATCAGGGCGAGGGCCGCGCCGAGGTCCCAGACGTCGGCGAGGTTCACCGGGGTGCCGTCCAGGACGGGGATGAGAATGGCGTTGACCATGCCGATGAAGTGGCCGACGGGCGCCGAGGCGAGTTGGCGGCCCCGGTCGGGCGGGGAGAGCCCGGCCAGTTGCCGGGTCTCGAAGCCGAGGCTCTGGTGGCTGTACACAACTCCTTTGTGATCATGGGTAGTTCCGGAGGTGAACGCGATCAGCGCCGGGCCCGCCGGGTCGGCCGGGAGGACCCCGGCCAGGGGTTCACCGGCGAGCAGATCCGCGAAGTCCCACCCCACGACTCCGACCACCGGCACGTCGGCGCTCAGGTCCGGCCGGTGTTCGAGGTGGCCGAAGCGGGCGGCGGTGACGAAGGCGCGCGGGCGGACGGCGTCCAGGATGTAGCCGACCTCCTTGCGCCCGTAGAAGTGAACGACCGGCACGACGACCGCGCCGAGGAACGCCGACGCCCAGAAGACCGCCGCCGCCTCCATCCAGTTGGGCAGCTCGAACGCGACCACGTCACCGGGACCCACCCCGCGCGCCCCGAGCCCGGCCGCCAGCCGGCGCGCGACCAGCTCGACGTCGGCGAAGGTGCCCGTCCACGGCCGCACCGCCGAGTGCACGCGGCACTCCGCGTCAGGTGCGGCCGTCAGCCCGCGCGCCAGCAGGTCCCCGAGCGTGTCGCGGGTCCACCAGCCCTCCGTCTCATAGCGGTTGGCCAGCTCGGCGGGGACTGCGCGTGTGGGGATCGTCCACATCACGGGAACTCCCTCCCCTGTAGCGAGAATTGCACTCTCAGAGAGGGAAAAGGTAAATTCCACGCATGGTGCGAGACCACGGTTCCACCCGGTCCGGATCAAGCGGATCGTCCAGGGACAGCCGACACGCGCACGTACGTCCTCGACGCGCCCTTCCTCTATCGCGCCGGGCAGTTCCTGACGGTCCGAGCGTGCGGCGCCCTGCGCAGCTACTCGATGTCGAGTTCCCCGGACACCGACAGCGAGTTGATGACCACGGTGAAGCGGGTTCCGGGGGGTCTGGTGTCGAACTGGATGCACGACCACCTCGCACCCGGCGACCTCATCGAGACCACGTCTCCGGCCGGCGTGTTCTGTCTGCGTGAGGGCACCGCGCCGCTGGTCGCGCTCTGCGGGGGCAGCGGGGTCACGCCGGTCCTCTCCCTCGTGAAGACCGCGCTGGCCACGACCGGGCGGCGGGTACGGGTCCTGGCCGCCAACCGGGACGCGGACTCGGTCATCTTCGGCGACATGCTGGCCGACCTGGCTGAACGGCACCCGGGCCGGTTCGAGATCCACCACCACCTCGACGACCGGCAGGGTCTCGTCTCCGAGGCCGAGATACGGGAGTTCACGGGCGGCGGCCTGAACGCGGACTTCTACCTCTGCGGACCGGCTCCCTTCATGGCACTGGCGGAGACCACGCTGCTCGGGCACGGTGTCGGGGCCGGCCAGATCGTCGCCGAGCGCTTCACGGCGCCGGAGGCGGCGGCCGGGGAACCCGCCGACGGCTCCGCAGACGCCGTCCCGAAGAGCAGTGCCGGCACGGTCACCATCGTCCTTGCCGGAAGGCGGCGCACGGTCGACCAGCATCCCCGCGAGTCGCTGCTGGAGAACGCCCGCCGGGCCGGCCTCATGCCGCCGTTCTCCTGCGAGATGGGCAACTGCGGCACCTGCATCGCCCAACTCACCCAGGGCGAGGCCAAGATGCGCGTCAACAACGTCCTCGACGACGAGGTCGCCGGGGGCTGGGTCCTGACCTGCCAGAGCGAACCGGTGACACCGCATGTCACCGTCGAGTACGAGAACTGAGTCCGAGCGCTCAAGTCCGCGCCCCACCGACCGAAGAGGCACTCATGGTTGATCTCGAACTCGAACTCGGCGAGGACCTGGCGGTCATCACCATCAACCGCCCGCATGCCCGCAACGCCATCGCACCCGCCACCATGGACGAGTTGGACCAGGCTCTCGACGCGGCGGCGGGCGCCCGGGCCCTGGTCATCACGGGCGCCGGCGCCAAGGCCTTCGTGTCGGGCGGCGGCCTCAAGGAACTCGCCGCGATCCGCACCGAGGAAGAGTCGCTGGCGATGGCCCTGCGGATGCGCGGCGTCTGCGACCGGCTGGCCGCCTTTCCCGGACCGGTGATCGCCGCCCTCAACGGGCACGCCTTCGGCGGCGGCGCCGAGGTCACGGTGGCCGCCGACATCCGCATCGCGGCCGACGACATCAGGATCGGCTTCAACCAGACGGCCCTGGCAATCATGCCCGCGTGGGGCGGCGCCGAACGGCTCGCCGCGCTGGTCGGCAGGGGCCGGGCGCTCCTGCTCGCCGGCACCGCGCGGATACTCGACGCGCCGGAGGCCGAACGCCTCGGTCTGCTGGACCGGGTGCTGCCCCCGGTCCGCCTTCGAGGAGGGCTGGCGCACGCTGGCCCGCCAACTCGCCACCCGCCCGGCGCAGGAGATCAAGCGGGTGGTGTCCGGGAACCTGGCGGCGGACGAGGCGGCCCGCGCCTTCGCCCGGTTGTGGGTGTCCGACGAGCACTGGCAGGCAGCGGAAAGGGTGACGTCCCGTGGATGACACACGAGTTGAGACCGCAGGCGGACACGGCGGCGGCCGGGGCGGACTCCGGTCCTCGCGCAGGCCCGGCCCGACGGCCCCCGTACTCCGGCCGAACACCCGCACGTGCAGGCCGACTTGACCGACGTACGCATCGAACCGAGCGATACCGGTACGGACGGAGTGGGCCCCGTGCGGATCGAGTCGAGCCCGATCGGACCGGTCGTGACCCCGCCGGAGCCACCGGTCTCGTGATCCTGTATCTGCACGGCGACCGGCAGCTGTCCGGCGCGCCGGAGTCGGCGCTCGACCTGGCCGAGCGGCTCGCGCTGCGCACGGGAGCGGTGGTCGTCTGCCCGCGCTACCGCAGCTCGTTCCCGGGCGCCCTCGACGACGTGCACGCCGTGTACGACTCCTGCCGGGCCCGGGGTCCGGTGGCGCTGGCCGGGGAGCGGCTCGGCGCCGGGCTCGCGGCCCCGCTGCTGGTGCGGCTGCGGGACATGGGGGCCGCTGCGCCGCAGTGCGCGGTGCTCGGCTCGGCGCTGCTCGATCTGACCCTGGACGCGCCGAGCCTGTTGTTCAACGCGGCGGCCGGGCCCGCCTTCGACCTCGACGAACGCCGGCTGCGCGCGGCCCTCTACGCGGCCGGCACCGAGCCGACCAACCCGCTGCTCAGCCCTCTGCACGCCAACCTGCACGGGCTGCCGCCGGTGCAGCTGCTCGCGGGCACCGATCCGCTGCTGGACGACTCGCTGGGGTTCGCCTCCCGCGCGGCGCGCTCCGGGGTCACCGTGGATCTGCGGGTGCGGGAGGACGCGGAGCGGCTGCGGCCGGAGACGGTGACGGCCATGGCCGACTTCATTCGGGCGTGGACCCGATCAGAAGGGTCATCACGTCCCGCATGATCTCGGGGTAGTCGGACCGCTCGTCGTCCAGCAGCCACTGGAGCTGCATCCCGTCGAGCATGGCGACCAGGGCGCTCGCCGCGGCGCGCGGGGTGAGGCCGCTGGGCAGCCGGTCGCCGTAGATCTCGGTCAGGTGCGCGACGGTGTTGTCCTGGATCGAGCGGTAGTGGTCGCGAAAGAACCCGTGGGCGGGATCGTCCCTGACGATCCCCTCCGCCACCAGCACGCTGTGGATCTGGACCAGGCCGGCGTTCCGATGGTCGTAGGCGACGACCTCGGCCACCCGGCTCGGCAGGTCCTTGTCCGCGTGGCCGGCGGCCAGGTGCGCGCGGGCGAGGTCCTCCCGGCGCTGGAGGAGCGCGCGCAGAAGTCGCTTCTTGCTGGGGAAGTAGTGCAGGACGCCCTGCCGGGTCAGCCCCGCACGCTCGGCGACCGCGTCGATGGAGGACCTCCGGTAGCCGCGCTCGGCGAACACCTCAAGGGCAGCGCCCAGGATCTCCTCGCGCCGGGCCGTCGTCTCCACGCGTCACCCTTTCCGCCGCCGGCACGCCGATGTGCCGGTACGGTCACCTCACCACACCAGCGCCTTTCGGCCACTGCCGGTTGCCGGCCATTTCCGGCAGGTCACGCGCGGCAAGGCCGGCGCCCGCCGGCGTGTGCCGAAGGCACGGTCGCGGACCGGTGTCAGCCGTTCCCGGCGGGCGGCTCGAAACCGGCGACGATCCCCATGCTGGAGTCGGCCGCGGCATGCCGCAGGGGCTTCGCCCTCTCGTACTCGGCGGGCTCGTACCAGGCGCGGGCCGCCTCCACCGACTCGAATTCGACGACGCCGGTCCGGTCGCCGTGCCAGTCGCCCTGCGGCTCCTCGTCGACGGCCAGGGTCTTCGCGCCGCTCGCGGCCGGCGGCGCACCGGCGGCGCGGGCACAGGCCTCCAGGCCCTCCGGGCCCCTGATGGCCTCCGTGCCGATCACATACCCTCGGGCATCGCCAACTCCATTCCGATCAGCGGGCAGTTGGGCCTCAGCTCGGCACGATGGCCCGCTCGGGGCAACTGCCGACGGCTGTGCGCACCGCGTTCTCGTGCTCGGCGGGAATCTCCGGCACCAGCACCTCGGCGTACCCGTCGTCGGTGAGGTCGAAGAGCTCGGGGCACAGGGTCCAGCACACACGCCGTGCCCCCGACAGCGGTCCTCGTCCACGGCGGCCTTCATCGGGCGGGCGCCTCTGCGGGCGTGAACTCCAGGCCGAGGTGGGTCAGTCCGCGCAGGATGTACGTCGGCAGGTACCGGTACCGGCGGGCGCCTGCGGGGCCGTGCACCCGCTCGGAGATCCTGATGTCGGCCGTACGGTCGAGGATGCGTTCGATGGCCACGCGGCCCTCTGCCCAGGGCGAGGGGGGCGCCGGGGCAGGTGTGGACGCCTCGGCCGAACGCGAGGTGGTGGCGGGCGTTGGGGCGCGCGGCGTCGAAGGTCTGCGGGGCCTCGAAGTGGCGCGGGTCGCGGTTCGTCGCTCCGTTCAGGACCATGAGCGTGGTGCCGGCGGGGATGTCGATTCCGCCTACCGTGGCCGGTACGCGGGAGAGCCGGAAGTCGCCCTTGATGGGGCTCTCCATCCGCAGCACCTCTTCGATGAGGTTCGGGACACGGTCCCGCTCCGCACGCAACAGCGCCTGGATCTCGGGCTGTTCGGCGATCACCTTAAGCGCGTTGCTGAGCAGCCGGACCGTGGTCTCCTGGCCGGCGGCGAAGAGGTTGGTGGCGACGCGGGCGACATCGGCGACCTCGGGGGTCGAGCCGTCGGGGAAGGCGGCGATGGCGAGGCCGGTGATCACGTCGTCGCGGGGTTCCCGGCGACGGTCCTCGGCATAGGCCGCGAACCGTTCGTACAGGTACTCCAGCGGCGTGTGGGCCATCTCGCCCTGCGTACTGCCGACGCCCGCACCGGAGTGCGGGCGGTTCTGGAGTTTCTCGGCGAACTCGTCCCGGTCGGCCTCGGGGATGCCGAGCAGGTCGGCGATGACCCGCAGGGTGAAGGGGCCGGCGAAACCGCCGATGAAGTCGCCCTCTCCGGCGGCCAGATACTCGTCGAGCTGGGCGTCGGCGAGGTGCCACATGGACGCCTCGTTCTCCTTGAGACGCCTCGGCGTGATGAGCCGCATCAGCAGACCGCGATGGGCCGTGTGCAGGGGCGGGTCGAACGTCGGCAGCTGGTCGCTCATGGGAAGTTCGTCCCGGTGGCGCTCGATCAGCTCACTGACGTCGTCGCCCTCCAGCGGGACCGGGAACCCCGGGAAGGGCCCGGTCACCGACACGCACGACGAGAACGTCCCGGAGTCGCTGAAGACCTGCACGGCCTCGTCGTACCCGGTGACCATCATCACGTCGTGATGGTTCTCGCGCTGTACGGGCTCAGCCGGCCCTGCGCCCGCGCACGCTCCCCCGCACCGGGCGAACCCCCCGCGCCGTGATCACCGCGCTCTGCGCCATCAGGGCGAGGGCGTCGTCGGCGGTCCGCATCACGGTCGTCCCCGCCACGACGCCGGCCCCCTCGGCGAGGTCTGCCGGCAGGCGGGCGTCCTTGCGCAGCAAGGGTCCGCCATGGGTGGCGATCCGGTCGAGGGTGCCGCCGGCCGCGGCGACCCGGGCGAGCGCGAAGCTCGCCCCGCTGCCGTGCGCGATGACGTCGGCGAGGCCGGCGGGGTCCACGTCGAGCGTGCGCCCGAGGGCGAGAACGTCGGCGGAGGTCGCCAGATTCGCCGTGAACAGGGCGTTGTCGAGCAGCTTGGCGACCTGCCCCGAACCCAGCGGGCCCACGTGGACGACCGGATCGCCGTACGTCGCGAACACCCGCCGGCAGAACGCGACGGTCCCGGACTCGCCGCCGACCATCACCAGCAGCCGTCCCTCGGCCGCCGCCGTGCCACCTCCGCTGACCGGCGCGTCGACCAGGGCGACCCCGCGCAGTCTGGCCCGGTCGGCCAGCCGGCGGCAGGTGTCGGGGTGGACGGTGCTGTGCACGGCGATCACCCGCCCGGCCGAAGCCCGGCGAGCACCCCCTCGTCTCCGACGATGGCCTCCTCGACATCAGCGTCGTCACCGACGCAGACGCAGACGAGATCACTCGCGGCGGCCAACTCGGCCGCGGACACGGCACGTTGAGCAGGCGTTCCGGCGAACGGAGTGAGCGAGGCGGGGCTCCTCGCCCACAGCGTCGTCGTGAACCCGGCGTCGACGATCCGCCGTGCCATGGGCCCGCCCTGGCTGCCGAGCCCGATGAACCCGACACGCATCAGCCGGTCTCCGCCCCGGCCGCTCCGGTGACGGCCGGGTCCTCCGTCTTCGCGGACCGCTCAGGACGCTCGGGCCGCCAGAACGTCGCCAGCAGCCCCGCCGTGGCCACCACGGCCACCCCGAGCGCGATACCGCCCCCGGCCCAGCCGGTGACCTCGATGTCCGCCGCGTGGTCCACCGAGACCCTGCCGGGCCCCAGTACCCCGAGCGCCAGGGAGATCGCGGCCAGCATCAGGACGTACTCGTAGCCGTCCTTGAACACGAAGAACCCGTTGGGCCGGTGCGCGAGGAGCCCCGCGACCAGCATCACCGAGACGACCGCCGCGCAGGCCAGTGGGGTGAACAGGCCGAGGATCAGCAGCGCGCCCGCGCCAACCTCGGTGACCACGCTCATCCATGCCTGCAGCGTCCCGTGCCGCAGTCCGAGCCCGCCGAACCAGCGGGCCGTGCCCTCGATCTTTCCGCCGCCCCGCCAGTGGTTGAGCCCGTGGGCGATCATGATGACGCCCAGGACCACTCTGACAACCAGCAACGCGACCACTTCGGCGTTCGTCAACTTGCTCTCCCCTGCTGCCGTTCGGCGGCTTCCGCCGCCGCTGCCGCTTCTGCTTCCTCGCGTGCGAGCACGCACTCCTCAACGGACGACAGCACCTTGAGGTGATAGGCCAAAGACGTCAACCCAATGCTCAAGCTGTCTCCGCCGCCCGCCTGTTCGTCGACGGCGACCCGGGGCGACGCGGTGAACAGGGAGGCGATGTCGGCGAGCGCCGAAGGTCCGGGACTCCACACCCGTTCGTGCTCACCGAGGGTGTAGTGGACAGGGACGCGGATCAGTGGGGCGAGCTGGGGGAACGTGTCGATCCAGCTCCGGGCCACGACACCCTCGTACGCGGGTGAGCGCGAGGAGATGCGGGCGCCGCCGACCACTTCGATGGCGTCCGTGGGGAGGGGCGCCGGCGTTCCCTGGTCGGCCGCCGGGCGGAACAGGGGCAGCCACGCGTCCCGGCCCGCTCGAAGACGACTTCCATGCGCATGCCCAACTTCAGCTGCTCGGGTTCGCACTGGACGACGTTGGTGGTGAGGCGGACCCGGGGGTCCTCCTCGACCGCGACCTGGGCGACGACGAACGGGGTCGGCAACCCTGGCGCCGGGAAACGGTGGTTGACGGTGAAGCCGATCAGGGTCGCGAAGCCGGAGACGGCCCGCACGCCGGTTTCGTGCCCGTGGCAGTAGCGGCACACCGGCTGCGGCGGATGGATGAGGGCCGCGCAGGACCCGCACTCCGTCAGGCGCAGCCGGCCGTCCGCGCCGGAGGTCCAGAAGAAGGCGTTCTCCTCTGTGATCTCCGGCGTGGCCCGTCCCGACGTGTCGGGTGTCTCGTCGGTCATTCGGCGATCTGCGCCTTCGCCCTGCGGACCGTCACAGGCTCGGCGATCCGCTGCTCGTCGCAGACCTGTTGCAGCTTCTCCAGGGTCTCGTCGAGCCCGGCGCCGAGCCGGGGGCCCGGGGTGAAGGTCGCCGGGAGGTGCCGCATGCCCTGGATGGTGCCGATGGTCTCGTAGTGCACTGTGCCCTCCGGGTCGCACCGGTAGCCGGGCATCCGGTCGAGCACCTGGGTGACCATGCGCTTGAAGACCGTGCGGGCGACGTTGGATCCGATGCAGCGGTGGATGCCGAGGCCGAAGCTGCTGTGCCGTTTGGCCGGGCGTTCCAGATGGATGTTGTCGGGGTCGGGGAAGACGGAGGGGTCGCGGTTGGCCATCGCCCAGGACAGCCAGAGCCGTTCTCCCGTTGGCACGGATCTCGGCGATGGCCATGGCCAGTCCGATGCCAGCCCTTCTGTGAGCGGTCCTCTTCGGCGTTCGGCCAGCCCATGATCACCCAGGCGAGGTCGAGGAGCGGGTCGCCGACGGTGGCCATCTCGAAGTCGACGAGGGCGGCGAGGCGGGCGGGGGCGCCGTGCTGGAACATGACGTTGGCGAACTGGTAGTCGCCGTGGATGATGCCCGGGGTCCAGTGGCTCGGCCGGTGCCCGCGCAGCCAGGCGGCGGCCTCGTCGAGGCCGGGTATCTCACGGAACGCGAACTTCGCCAAGTGGGCCTGCCAGCGGTCGACCTGACGGTCGTGGAAGCCTTCGGGCCGGCCGAAGCCCTCAAGACCCTGTGCGCGCCAGTCGACGTTGCCGAGCCGGGCGATGCCCTCCACCAGCTCGTACGCGAGGCCGGGTCGCAGGGAGAGGTCGCTCTTGAAGGGCTCGGGCCAGCCGCCCTCGACGTTCATCGGCGACCAGCCGTCGACATGGCCCATGAGGTAGAAGCAGGAGCCGATGACGTCGGTGTCCTCGCACACCGCGACGGCCTCCGGATGCGGAACGTCCGTCCCGTTCAGGGCGTTCAGCACCCGGAACTCACGCAGCATGGTCTCGTTGCGGCCCGGCGGGACCTTCTCCGGCGGCTTGCGCAGAACCAACTGCCGTTCGCCGCGCCGGACTTCGTAGATGTCGTTTGAGGTGCCCCCGGAAATGAGGGAGATCTCGACCAGTTCGCCGGGGGCGATGTCCCGGCCGTCCAGCCAGCGGGCGAGCGACTCGGTGTTCACAGGTTCTCCAGCTGCTTGCGGGCCCATTCCCGGCGTGCGGGCAGATGCTGGGTGGGCCAGAGTCCGGAGGTGGCCTCGTAGCCGCGCAGGAGGTCGCGGGCCACGGTGATCTTGTGGACCTCCGTCGGTCCGTCGACGACGGCCATGACTGCCGCGCCGGTCCACATGTCGGCGAAAGGCATCTCGTTGGAGACGCCCAGGGCGCCGTGCAGGTGCATCGAGCGGTAAACGACGTCGTGCAGCACCTTCGGGGTCAGGAACTTGATCGCTGCGATGTCCTTGCGGACCCGCCTGTAGTCGTTGTATTGGTCGATCTGCCAGGCCGTGTAGAGGACCATCAGCCGGAACTGGGTCAACTGCGCGTAGGAGTCGGCGAGATCGGCTTGCACCAGCTGCTTGTCCGCGAGCCGGCTGCCCTGTGTCTCGCGCGAGAGGGCGCGCTCGGCCATCATGTCCAGCGCCCGCTGGCACTGCCCCACGACGCGCATCGCGTGATGGACGCGCCCGCCGCCCAGCTGGGTCTGGGCGATGGCGAACGCCTGGCCCTCCCCGCCGAGCAGCGCGTCGCCCGGGACGCGGACCCCGTCGTACGCGATCAGCGCGTGCATGCCGTCCTCCGGGCCCTCCCCGAGCAGCCCGACGTTGCGCTCCATCCGGATGCCCGGGGTGTCGCTCGGCACCAGGAACATCGACATGCCCTTGTACGGGCTGACGTCCGGGTCGGTCACCGCCATCACGATGACGAACTTCGAGGTGCGGGCGTTGGAGGAGAAGTACTTGCGGCCGGTGATGACCCAGTCGTCGCCGTCACGTTCGGCCCGCGTGGTGAACATCGCCGGGTCGGCGCCGGCCTGTGGCTCGGTCATCGGGAAGCAGGAGAAGCACTCGCCTTCCAGCAGCGGCTGGAGGTAGCGCTCCTTCTGTTCCCCGGTGCCGTAGCGGGCGATGATCTCGGCGTTGCCGGTGTCGGGGGCCGCCGTGCCGAAGGTGACGGGTGCCCAGCTGGACGCGCCGAGGATCTCGTTGATGAGGGCGAGTCTGACCTGTCCGAAGCCGCGTCCGCCCAGTTCGGGACCGAGGTGCGGGGCCCACAGTCCCTGGTCGCGCACCTGTTGCCTGAGGGTCCGGACGACCGGGCCGGTCTCGTCGTCGAGGGGATGGTAGGCCCGGTCGGGGTAGAGGAGGTCCAGCGGGTCCACGCGCTCGGCGCGGAACCTCGTGATCCACTCCAGCTTCTCCTCGAACTCGGGCTCGGTGGAAAAGTCCCATGCCATGTCAGACGACCCTCGTTTCGACAACTCGATGCCGCGCGGGCACTGCGCCGGACGTCCGCGATGCAGGCGAGAATAATATTCTCGCTGATTGCAAGTAAGGGTCTCAGAAGTTGCGGTGCGTGATTCGGTAGGGAGCTTCGCCTCATTA
Source organism: Streptomyces sp. ADMS (assembly GCF_033441795.1). NCBI lineage: Bacteria > Bacillati > Actinomycetota > Actinomycetes > Kitasatosporales > Streptomycetaceae > Streptomyces > Streptomyces sp. ADMS. The sequence continues at coordinate 93,421 of NZ_JAVFVX010000002.1, forward strand.
CCGCTGAAGTGCAGTATCGTTCTACGGGTGACCGCCATCCCCGAAGAGCCAGCCTGGCGCCAGCGCGCCGTCGAGCGATCCACCCGCGCCGCCAAGCAGCGTGCCGAGCAGCGCGTTCAGCGCTTCCTGGAGGCGGCGCAGGAACTCATCGCGGAGAAGGGGACGACCGACTTCACCGTCCAGGAGGTCGTCGACCGCTCGAAGCAGTCGCTGCGCAGCTTCTACCAGCACTTCGACGGCAAGCACGAACTGCTGCTCGCCCTGTTCGAAGACGCCCTGTCCACCTCGGCGACCGAGATCCGCGAGGCCACGGCGGGCGCCGGAGAGCCGCTGCCCCGGCTGCGGATCGCGGTGGAGATGCTGTTCGAGCAGTCGCTGCCCAACCCCGGTGTCCAGCGCCCCCTGTTCAGCGACTTCGCACTGCAACTGCTGGTCAAGCACCCGGCCCAGGTGGCCACCGCGCACCTGCCCCTGCTGACCCTTTTCACAGAGCTCCTGGAGCAGGCGGCCGAGGCGGGCGGCATCCACGCGGACAAGCCCCGCCGGCTGGCGGCGCTCCTCATGCAGACGGTCATGTTCGCGGCTCAGGCCAACGGCGTCGCCGCTGAAAGCCACACCCACCCGGTGACCGCCGACGAGGTGTGGCAGTTCTGCCTCGGCGGCATCTCGGGCGCGTGAGCTACTCCACGCACACCTGAGACCGATCGCCCGCGTTGCCGAGAATCACGTTCTCGGTGACGCGGGCAATCGGCATCCAGGCCGACGCGGCCTCAGCGCAGCGGCTTCGCCGGCACCGCCTTGCGGTGGCTGAACGTCTCGATCGGGTAGCGGCCGTGTGAGCAACCGTCCCTCACCGCGCGTTTCAGCGTCAGACCTGGGCCGTCGTCACATCGAGCGTCACGGCCAGCCCGTCCAGGAGAGCGCTCAGCAGTTCGTCGTCGCCGGCACTGAGGAGCGGCCAGTCGGCGCGGACCTCGCGGTCGAGGCGGCGCCAGTACTCCTGGCCGCGCGGGGTGAGGTGGGCGAGGATGCGGCGGCGGTCGTGCGGGTCGACCCGGCGGTGGACGAGGTTCTGGTCGACGAGGTGGTCGACGGGCCTGGTCAGCGTCGGTGGCGGCAGGAAAGCGGCCTCGGCTATCGCGGTCATGTGGTGGCCGGCGCCGTCGGAGAGCTGGGCGAGTACACGCCAGGCGTCGAGGGAGCAGCCGTGCTCTTCCTGGACGGGCTGGAGGCGGCGCGCGGCCAGCCGCTCGGCCCTCGTCAGGAGCCGCAGAAGGTCCTGGGGCCGGCGCTGCGACGGCGTGGTCATCCCGCTCCTCGGTCCCGGGGGTGTGTACATCGCATGAGACGTCGGGGAGTTCACCGGAACACCCCGGCGCCACGGCACCGGTCCGTCAGCCGTCAGTCGTCGACCTCGCCGAGGAAGGGGCGGACCTCGATCGGCAGGGTGGTCGCCAGGACCGCCTTGCGGCCCCATTCCAGGGCCGTGTCGAGGTCGTGTGGCATCAGGCCAGGCAGATCCCGCCGAGGAACTCCTTGTTCTCGGCATAGGATCCCTCGATCACCTCGACCTCGTCACCCATGGGCCGCAGTACGGTCGCGGCGTCCGGGCGATGGAGTCCGCCCGCGAAGACCCAGGCTCCGGCCTCACGCAACTCGTCGTGGAAGACGCTCAGGCTGCGGTTGATCTCCACCGTTGTCTCGGGCGCGGGCGGTTCACCGACCGGCTTCATCGCACTGAGCAGGTAGTACTTCATCAGGTCCTCCTGGGATCACGGCTCTCCCCCACCTCCTACACGAAGGGAGCACCCCTGGAGAGACACAACGCACCGCGGCACCGGGAGAATCCTGTTCATGACCGCCATCCCGCACCCGCTCGTCACCGTCGCCCGCCGACTCGCCGCCGAGATCCTGGCCCCGCAGGCCGGCCGCGTCGACCAGGAGGGCGTGCCCGCGAGCAGCATCAAGGCCGTCAAGGAGTCCGGGCTGCTCGGGGTGAGCGCTCCGAAGGAGTACGGGGGCGCGGGCGCGCCCGCCGCGGTGGCCCGGGAGGTCGCCGAGATCCTGGCCGGGGCGTGCTGTTCGACCTGGTTCGTGCAGACCCAGCACCACACACCGGTGAAGCTGCTGACGGACTCTCAGTTGCCGGTAAGAGAACGCCTGTTGGGCCCACTGTCGACGGGCGCCCTGTTGTCCGGCATCGCGTACGCGCACCTGCGGTCCTTCCCCCGCGTCCCGGTGCGGGCCGGGTACGAGCGCGGAGGCTGGCGCTTCGACGGGACAGTCCCCTGGTACACGGGCTGGGGCCTCAACGACGTCATGCTACTCGCGGGGCTCACCGACACGGACGAGGTGGTGTTCGCCTTCACCGACGCACGCGAACAGTCGGGGCTGCGCGCCTCGTCGCCGATGCGTCTGGCGGCACTCACGGCCGCCAGTACGGTGTCCCTGGAGCTGAAGGGCCTGCGGCTGCCGGAGGAGGCGGTCGTTCTGCGGACCCCGCGCGAGAAGTTCGCCCTCGTGGACCTGCCCCGGGCCGCCAACACGAACCCCGCCGTGTTCGGGGTGGCGTACGCGGCCCTCGACCTCCTCGCCGTCCACCCGGACGCCACGGCGACCGCGCGCTCACTGCGCACCCGACTCGACGCCGTCCGCCGCAACGCGTACGCCCTCGCGGACCACCGCCGGCCGCAGGAGCACATCGCGGACCGGCTGGCGCTCAAGACCCGCGCGTACGACCTGATGCGAACGGCGACGACCGCGGCGATCGTCGCCGGGGGCGGCCGGTCCCTCGACATGAACCGTCCGGCCCAACGGCTGGCGCGCGAGGGCCTGTTCCTGCTGGTGCAGGGTCAGACATCCGACGTGCGCGGCGCACACCTCGGGTCCCTCGCCTCGCCCTGACCTCCTTGTGCCGGTCCCGGCCGGCGTGTCGCCGCGAGGGTGCCGAGGAGGGACAGCTGCGCGCTCGTCAAGCACGGGACCGCGTGTGCTGCACCACGACTTCGCGACCCGGGACACCTCTGACGTCGAGCACGTGCACCCGCGGTTCGGCAGAGCGAGCATCCGCTGCCGCCCCTCCGACTCGCTGCGGGCTAGGCGGTCCGGACCGAAGCCCGCGAGAATGCGGTCCGCCTCCGCCCACGCCGCCTCCGCGGGGTCCCGGGCGGTGACGTGCAGCCGGACGCCGAACCGCGGGGTGCGTGCGCCCCAGGTGAGGCAGACGTCGACGTGCCGCGCGGCCACCGCACCGGCGATCGGTGAGGAGCCCCGCAAGTACACCCCCGCCGTCGAGGACCCAGCGGCCGGCCTCGTGCCGCTCGGCGGCACGGTGAACGGCACGCAGACGCGATGCGTCCAGGCGAGCGACGCATCTTCATGCCGCTGATCGTGACAGTCACCGCCGAAGACGGAAGTCGAGGAGAACCCGCCCCCGCCCTGACGGGTACTGCCGACGCGGCGCGACACCCACCGTGCGCGGTGGGTCACCCAGCGCCCCCCACCTACACATAAGGAATATATAAGTGCAGAATGGAGATACGCGGCGTTTACCGCACACCGCATCAGGCGCGGTCGGACCAGCACAGTCGAAGGAGACGAGTCATGGCCAACGTCTCGCACACCAGAGGTGACATCCACAGCCACCCTGATGTTTCCGAAATGCGGGCACGGTACGCCCGTATGCTCGGCGGTCGCGATGTGGCGCTCGTGGACGGACCGGTGTTCCTCGTCGGTCTCTACTGCGCCGCATCCCCCTGGATCCTCCACTACACGACAAGCCAGCCCCCGCTCGTGACCCACAACCTGATCATGGGCATCGCGATCGGTCTGCTGGCCCTCGGGTTCACCAACACTCCGGAGCGCATGTACGGCCTCAGCGGGGCTCTGTGCGCCATGGGCCTCTGGATGATCGTCTCGCCGTGGATCGTCGGCGACGGTCCTGACGCCGGTGTGGTGCTGAACAACGTCATCGTCGGCGTCCTGGCCCTGTTCCTGGGGCTGTTGAGTGCGGGCGCCACGCGAAGCGCGACCAGGTCATAGGCGCGCGCGGCGAAAGTGGACAGCCGTCCGCACACGAAGGCGAGAACCGCGCCCGGTCCCGTGCAAGGGCCGGGCGCGCTCGTCGTTCCGGAACCCGGCCTCCGAACAGACTGCCCCGGGCCGCAGCGGGCACCAGAAGGACACAGCCAACACAGGCGAAGAGGGGCGGACATGACGATCTCGAGCATCATCGGCGCCATCATCATCGGCACCGTCATCGGCATACTGGGCCGGCTCGTCATCCCGGGGCGCCAGCGAATCGGAATTCTCTGGACCATCGGCGTGGGCATCGTGGCCGCGCTCGTCGGATCGGCGATCGCCGCCCAGTTCGACGTGTCCGACACGGACGGCGTCGACTGGGTCGAGTGGCTCATCCAGATCGGGCTCGCCGCCCTCGGTGTGGCCGCGCTGGACCGGGCTAAGGCGCCGCGGCGCACACACAACAGGCGGCGGTGACAGCGCGAGAGTGAGCAACGGAGTCCGGGGGCAGAACCGAGGCCGCCGCGCGGGGGCAGAGGCCCGGGGGCGCCGAAATCACCTTGCGGGCGGTGAGCCGGCGGAGCTGGCCTCGGCGGGCCCACCGCCCGTGTACGATCCGGCACGGTGCGGCCGTTCCGCCCTCCACGGCCCACTCACCGTCACGGAGGCCCTTTGCCCCCGCGCGTCACCGCACTCATCGATCCCGAACCCGGCGCGTCGAGCCGACGGCTCGCCTGGCTGGCCGCCGACCCGGGCGGTGCACCACTTGGTTCCGCGTTTCTGCGCCTGTTCACCGGCCGGGGCCAGGAGCATCTCGCCGAGCTGGACATCGCCGTCCACCGTGCCGAGCGTCGCCAGGGTGTCGGCACCCTGCTCCTGGAGGCCGCCGTCACCGCGGCCCGCAGCGACGGACGACGGTCGGTCGTGGCGCAGGCCAAGGAGGACTCCCCCGGCGACCGCTTCCTGGCGGAACGGGGTTTCCGCCGGGTGCTGGCGCTGACGTACGCCCGGCTGGTGCTGGCCGACGCCGACCTCCTGGAGATCACCCGGCTCGCCGAACTACCGCACCCGGGCTACCGGTTGACGGCATGGGAGGGCCCTGTGCCGCCCGATCTGGCCCAGAGCTATGCCGACTCGCGCCGCGCCATGGACGACATGCCGATGGAGGACACCGACTACGGGACGGTCGCGTGGGACGTCGACCGCGTCCTGGCGGCGGCCAAGGCGGTCGCGAAGCGCGGCGACCTGCTGCACACCGTGGCCGCGCTGGACGCGGCGGACGGCTCGGTCGTCGGATTCTCCGAGCTGGTGGTGCCGGGCGACGGTCGGGGCGACGGACAGCACTACGGTACGGCCGTACTCCCCGAGCACCGCGGACGCGGCCTCGGCCGCTGGATGAAGGCCGAGTCGATCCGCCGGGCCCGCCGACACCACCCCGCACTCGCGGGGCTGCTCACCGACACGGCGAACAGCAACACGCCGATGCTCGGCATCAATGACGACCTGGGGTACGTGCCCGCACACCGGGCGGTGGAGTTCCAGCTCGGGCTGTGAGACCGACGCCGCCCGGCGAACCGGCGGTCATGGGTCAGGGCTCGTACACATACGGCGTGGTGGTGGTGAGCGGTTCGAAGCCGAGGCGTTCGAGGACGGGCCTGCTCTGGTGGGAGGCGTCGACCTGGAGGTAGCGGTAGCCGCGCTCCACGGCGTCGCGGGCCCGGTGGGCGACCAGGGCCCGGTAGATGCCCTTGCCGCGCCAGCCCTCGACGGTGCCGCCGCCCCACAGTCCGGCGAACCGGGTACCGGGTACGAGTTCCATGCGGGCCGCGCTCACCGGCTCGTCGCCGGCCAGCGCCACGACGGCAGTGACCGTGTCCGGTTCGTCGGTGAGCCGGGCGAGCAGCTGGTGGCGCAGCCGGGAACTGTCGGTGCCGAATGCCTTCTCGTGCACGTCCGCCACCATGTCGACGCCGGCCTGGTCGGTCACCGGAACGAGGCGGATCCCCTCGGGCGGCTCGGTGTCGAAGGTCAGACGGGCGACCTCGCCGATCATCAGCGTCTCCTCGGGTGCGGGCGTGAACCCCGCCGCTCGCAGCCGTTGCCCCAGGTCGATGGGGAAGTCGTGGCCATAGAGCTTCCACTCGAACGCACGTTCGAGATCGCTGTAGTAGCGGATCTGCTCGGCGATCGCCTGGTCGGCTCGCGCCGCGTCGAGGTCGGACCAGACGACCCCGTTCCACCCCTGGGCGTCGGCGACCTGGCGCACCACCCCGCCCACCCGTTCGATTTGGGCGCCTGGCCCATCGGGCTGCGCCCCTTCGCGCATGTCCCGGTCGTAAAGGGCGAGCACCGCTGCATGATCCATGCCGCAACTCCAGCATCCCGATGCGGCAAGCGCAACGGTATTGGCGGCCGTGATACGTCACCCTTCGAGACATTCGCATGAGTGAAGTGCGGTTCGGCGCGGTCACGGTGTCGTACGGACGTACTCTGCAGCCTGACACCGCACCCCGGGGAGGTACGGTCAGCCGTGGTGAAGAGCGGCGAACTGCCCCACCCGCGCCGCTGCGTGGAACTGGCCGCAGGGGCGCTGACAGCGGGCGACGAGCCGTTCGGCTCCGTCCTGGTGAGCGGGGAGGGCGCGGTGCCGGCGGAGGACCACAACCGGGTGGCCTCCGGCGACCGCACACGCCACCCGGAGTTCGAACCGGCCCGCTGGTCCGCCGCCCGTCTGACGCCGGAGCAGCGCGCGGCAGCCACCGTCCGCACCTCCGGCGAGCACTGCCCGTGCGCCCCCGCGCACGCCCGAATGGGCCTCGGACGGAACGTGCACGTAGCCTCCTCCGGCCAGCTTGCCTCCTGGATCGACGAGTTGGGCGCGCCCGCGCCGCCGGCACGGACGCTGCCGAACGAGGTCGCGCCCGGGGTGACAGTTGAGGGACCGGTACCGGAACGGGGGGCACAGGCGCCCGAACTGCACCGCCGGTTCCCCACCGGCGCACCCAACAAAGCTGACCGATAAGGGAGTTGGCCGCCACCCAAGTCGGCCGCTACCGCTACCCGAGTTCGAGGGTGGTCACCCCGAAGACCCATTCCCTGGCGAACCCCCGCACCGGTCCCGTGTACATGCGCGCAGGCTCGAAGGACGGCGTGAAGCCCGCCTCCTCCACCATCGCGACGCCAGCGGCGTTCGGCTCGGGGACGTCGATCGCGACCTCCCTCCCGGGGGGCGTCGGCGCTCAGCGCGGCGAACAGCGCCCGGGCATCGTCGGCGGTGTCGGCGAACAGCGGGCCGATGCGGGGCGTGTCGCGGCCGGGGCGGACGACCCCGTAGCCGGTGACGGCTGGGTTCGCGAGGCCGTCCTGGGCAACGTCGGCGACGGCCTCGCGCACGAAGGCACGATGGCCGGGGCCCGTCAGCCAGTGCTCCAGGAAACGGGGCCGGTCGGCGGGGGTGCAGAGCGCGTCGTACGCCGTGATCGCCGCCAGATTCTCCCGCCGTACGGGACGCACGTGTGCCGGGGTGCCGCGGGCGGGGGCGGTTGCGGTGTTTACCGGACGGTGCGGTGGGCGCATTCGAAGCCGGAGCGGCGGTAGTTGTCCTGCTGGGCGACCACTCGGTCGAGGCCGACGGTGCGGGTGCCGGCGTGGGCCGGCGCGGTCTTCCAGGTCGTGATGCCGTATCCGCGTCCGCGCAGATCCGGGCGGACGAGACAGAAACCCAGAAAGGCTTAGGTCTCCCCGTAGTTGACAACCGAGATCGCCGAGACCGGCTCCCCGCCCACCCGGCCGATGAAGAAACCCTCGGGGTCCTGGGCGAAGAACCCCGTGGTGTCCGACAGGCCCGGGTTCCAGCCCTCGCCGGCCGCCCAGCCGGTGACCACGGGCCAGTCCTCGGGCATGGCCCGGGTGACGACGAGGTCTTCGGGACCCGAAGGGACCGGGCCGGCGGAGGAGGTCATGGGGGTGCTCCGTTCCGTTCGGTGGAGGGACGCGGCTCCATCCGACCATGGGTCCCGAAGGGAGCGCGACCACCCGGACGCGGCCCCCACGAACGCCCTCCCTCCGCCGGGAGGCGAGGCCCTGTCCGCCCGCTTATCGTGATCGAGGGCGCCGTCCCGGTCGACAGCCGGGCCCCGCCCCTGGAGGCCTTATGCGGTCCGCGTACCGACGCCGGGCGCTCGCCTCGGCGGCGACGCTCGCCCTGCTGGGGACTGGTTCGCCGACGGTGACCGCGGCGGACGACGAGCCCGGCCTGTCCCGCTTCCACCACCAGAAGATCAAGTGGTCGGACTGCGCCGACGAGGCGGCGATGGACGATCCGCCGACGGACGATCTCCAGTGCGGCAGGATCACCGTCCCGCTCGACTACGCGAAGCCCGGCGGCGCCACGCTCGACCTTGCGATGGCCCGCCACCGCGCGACCGGGAAGTCCCGGGGTTCCGTGCTGCTGAACTTCGGCGGCCCCGGCGGCGCGGGCGTCAGTCAACTCGCCTATGACGGCAAGGACTTCATGGGCCTGACGAACGGCTACGACGTCGTCACCTTCGACCCGCGCGGCGTCGGCAGGTCCTCCCCCGTCAGCTGCGGCGAGGGCACGGAGCCGGACGCCGACGTCGTCGGCGGTGAGGCCGGGGACAATCCGCGTGCCGTCCTGGAACAGCTGCGCAGGGCGGCCAAGGCCTGCGCACGGCACTCCGGCCCCGTACTGCGGCACATCGGCACCGTGAACGCCTCCCGCGACCTCGATGTGATGCGTCAGGCCCTCGGCGACAAGAAGCTCAACTACCTCGGATTCTCGTACGGGACACGGCTCGGCGCGGTCTACGCGGCCCAGTTCCCCGGGAAAGTGGGCCGGTTCGTCCTCGACGGCGTCGACACCCTCACCGAGTCGCTCGCGGAGCAGGGTCTCGCGGGCGCCGCCGGGCAGCAGACCGCGCTGGAGGCCTTCCTCAACTGGTGCGTGACGGACATCGCCTGCCCGTTCGGACAGGACGCGCGCATCGCCCGCCGACGAGTCGTCGACCTGGTGGACTCCCTCGACAAGGACCCGGTGCCGACCGGCTACGGCGACCGCTTCTCCGGCCAGGACCTGGTGGGGGCCATAGGCCAGGGGCTCTACAGCAAGCGGATGTGGCCGCCCCTGGAGCGGGCCCTCGCCGCGCTGGTCGAGGACGGGGACGCACGAGGTGTCATGGGGTTCGGCGGCGGAGGTGCCACTGTCCCTTCGCGCCGGAGCCCCGCGCGGGAGGCCCCCTCCCCGGACTCCGACGGCGGGCTCGTCGACGAGGTGAAGGTACCCGTCGACAACTTCCCCTCCGCGCTGATGGCGATCAACTGCGCCGACGACCCCGACCGCCCCACCGCGGCCCGGATCACCAAGCAACTGCCCGCCCTGCGCACCGCCTACGAGCAGGTCTCCCCGGTGTTCGGCCGCTATCGCCTCACCGAGGTCCTGACGTGCTACGGCCGTCCCAAGGGCACGGACTTCATCCGCACGGAGGTACGGGACGTCGACACCCCGAAGATGCTCCTCGTGGGCACGCGCGGTGACCCGGCCACGCCGTACCGCTGGACCACGGAGACTGCCGAGCGGCTGGGCTCGTCGGCCGTCGTCCTCGACAACAAGGGGGAGGGCCACACCGGGTACTCGTCCTCGAAGTGTGTGCATCGCACGGTCGACGTGTTCCTGCTGTACGGCTCCCTCCCGGCCGACGGCAGCTCCTGCGGCGCGGACGAGTCCGGCTGAGGCCTCTGCGTGGGTACACACCCCTCCGCCCTCACGGCTCCCTGCCCTCGCCCCCTGCCGAGGGGGCGCCGAGGAGTTCGGACAGGCCGCGATCGACGGCGTCGCCCAGGTCCTCTCTCCCGGCCGCCACGACGGCGAACGTACGGAGCAGGAAGCGGCGCAGAACCGGTGTGTCGAACTGGAGCAGGGCCAGGCCGTGCGGCGAGTGGAGTTCCAGGACGGTCCGTGCCGGCCCGCACGGCCAGATGTGCACATCACCGCCCCCTGCGGGCCGCCGTACGCCTTCCTCCAACAGGCTCCGGGCGAAGGTCCAGCTCACCCCCTCGCCGTCGAGGGCGGCCTCGGCCGGGAAGTCGATGTGGACGGCCAGCGGATCGGTCGAGGCGTAGCGGAGCGTGGCGTGGACGGGGAGCTCCTGCTCCTCCGAGGTGATCAGACGCGCGGGCGCGGGCTGTTCGAGGGTGACATCCATGGCAGTCTCCGCTCCGGTTCGGGCCGACGGTGGTGATGCCGACGCGTTGTGCCGACGTGGTGTTACGACCCCGAAATGGCCTCTCCGATTACGCGGAATCCACAGCTTTTAATGTGAGCTGCATCACTGTCGCGCGCGGTTTTCCGCAGGGATCGCGGACCGTTGGGCGATTCGGGGGCAACCTGACGGTGCACCCCGCCAACACATCCCCACGCATCGCACAAACGGCCGTCGAACACGCGACTGAATGAGTTGCCACTCATCTCCATCGATCCGCCAAGTCGCGTACCCCGCCTACGACTTGGCACACCGAACGCGTACCGTTTTCGCATCACGAAAACCGGCCGAGAAGACTGTGACATATGCCAGAAGCACCACCGCATCGTGTGTTGCCAAATTACTTACAGGGGGTCGCAGGCTGTGCAAGAGTCGTAACCGGTCCTTTCGCCAGCCTTGGTCGTACCGTCCCTTTATCGGAGTGCGTCATGCCGCCCCATCTCTCCGCGGACCGTCCAGCCGCCCAGCCGCCCGCGCGCGGCTCCGTCGACGCGCTCATAACGCAGGCCCGGCAGCTCAAGGGCGACGTGGACGCCGTCCGACGGGACACACCCGCCGACGGATCGGACCCGCAGGGACGCTGGCAGCGCGCTCTGTACGACCTGGCACTGCATCAGCTCAACGATCTCGACGAGCACTTGGCCCAGCTACGGGACGGACCGCAGCCCCTGCCCGAGGCTGACGCGCCCACCGGGGCGGTGTCCGCGGTCCGAGCCGCGCCGACCGCTCCCCGGCGCGACTCGCTCCTCAGCCGGGTCGGCAGCGCGGAGTGGAATCTCCTTACGGACGAGGCCAGTTGGTCCGGTGAGCTCTACCAGATCCTCGGCCGGGACCCCGCCGCGGACCCGCTCACTCTCGACGAGCTTCCCTCCCTGGTCCTCGACGAGGACCGGTCGAGGCTCACCGCGATGGTCACGGACTGTCTGATCGACGCCAAGCCCATCGACGGCGAGTTCCGCATCCTGCGGCCCGACGGCGGCGTACGGACCGTGCACATGATGGGCGAGCCCGTGCTCGACACCGACGGCGGTACCGCCTCCATGTGGGCCGTGCTGCGGGACGTCAGCGAACTGCGCCGCAGCCAGCGGACGGTGAGCGAGACCCATGACTCGTTGCAGCGTCACCGGCACCACGCGCAGTCCGAGCGCCGGCTCGCGGTCGAGCTGCAGGAGGCTGTGCTGCCGCCGTGGCGCGGCTCCCTGCGGCTCCCGCACCAGGGACCCGAGGCGCTGGACCTGGCCGCCCATTACCTCCCCTCCTCGACGAGCGCGCTGATCGGCGGCGACTGGTACGACGCGCTCGAACTGGCCGACGGCGAAACCCTGTTGAGCGTCGGCGACCTCACCGGCCACGGGGTGACCGTGACCTCCGGCGTGGCGATGCTGCTGGGCGCGCTGCGCGGCATGGCCGTGGCGGGCACCCGGCCGGGTCAGCTCATGTCCTGGCTCAACCAGTTACTCGACGCGTCCGTCCAGCCGGTCCTGGGCAGCGCGGTCTGCTGCCGCTACCGGCCCGATACCCGCACCCTCACCTGGGCCCAGGCAGGTCACCCCGCCCCGCTGCTGTTCCGCGCCGGGACGGGACGCATGCTGAACCCACCGGAGGGAGTCCTGCTCGGCGCGACCCGGAGCGCCGTCTACGGGCAGGCCCAGGTAACCCTCGAACCGGGCGATGTACTCCTCCTGCACACCGACGGGCTGGTGCCCGGACGCTGGGAAGACACCGCCGCCCCACACCGCCTGCTGGAACTGGCCCCGCGCTTCGGTGAGGCGCGGACCGCGCGGGAATGTGTACGTGCGGTGGTGGAGGAGTTCGGCGAGACCGAGCGCGAGGACGACGCCTGCGTACTCGTCGCCCGAGTGGACTAGACCCGCCCGCTGTTCGCGCCCCTCTCCTTCGCCTGCCTGGGCAGCGACAGTTTGATCTCCTCGCGGAGTTCGTTGATCTTCGGAAAGCCGGAGTACTCGGCGGTGAGCCGGTACATCTCGCGCAGCCGGTCCCAGGTGCGGTGGGACGAGTTCGAACCCATCGACACGAGGGCCAACCGCGCATACCCGGCGGCCTGTTCGGGGTCGTCCGCGATGAAGCACGCGGAGGCCATGGACAGGAAGTCGAAGATCTTCGAGCGCTGACGGCCGTCGACCCTCAGTTCCAGGGCCTTCTCCGCGTAGTACTGGGCGTGCACCGCCGCGGCCGGTTCGTGCTCGGCCAGGGTGCGGTAGGCCAGCGCCTGCATGCCGTACAGGTCCTCCGCCTTGAACATCTGCATCCAGCTCGGCGGCGGCACATCCCCCTTGTCGGAGACGAAGAGGTCCTCCGCCTGCCCCAGGGTGCGGCGCATCGCCTGGCCGCGCCCCATCGACGCCTGCGCCCAGGCCTCGACGGTGTACAGCATGGCCTGGGTGCGTGGCAGGGTCTCCTCACCCGAGCCGGAGTTGGCGAGCTTCATGAGGTCGAGCGCGTCGTCGGGCCGGCCCAGGTGCACCATCTGGCGAGCCGCCCGGGAGAGCGCCTCCCCCGCGCGCGGCCGGTCGCCGCCCTCTCGTGCCGCGTGGGCGGCGATGACGAAGTACTTCTGGGCCGTGGGTTCCAGACCCACGTCGTGCGACATCCAGCCGGCCAGGACGGCGAGGTTGGCGGCGACCCCCCACAGACGCCGCTGGAGAGGTTCGGGGTGTCGGTAGGCGAGCATGCCGCCCACCTCGTTGAGCTGGCCCACCACTGCCTTGCGCTGGAGTCCGCCGCCGCGGGCGGCGTCCCAGGCCCGGAACACCTCGACCGCGCGTTCCAGTTCCTCGATCTCCTGCCACCCGATGGGGGCGGCCTCGTACCGGTCGAAGCCGGCGGGGTCGGCGTGCAGGGGATCGTCGAGGTCGGGAGCGTCGGCGGAGAGAGTCGGGTCGGTGTGCAGCCAGTCGTGCATGGCACTGCTGAGTGCGGAGCCTGCGGTGAGCGCGACGCCCGCACCCACCAAGCCGCGTCGGTTGAGCATGAGGTCCATTCCCGTGAATTCGGTGAGGACCGCGGCAGTCCGTTCGGGCGCCCACGGCACGCCGTCGGGAGCTTCCGCACTCCCGGCGCCCGGCCGTTTCCCCACACGCCCGTGCCGGACCAGACCTAAGTCCTCGATGGTCACGACACGGCCGAGACGCTCGGTGAACAGGGCAGCCAGTACGCGCGGCACCGGATCGCGCGGGATCTCTCCCGTGTCGATCCACCGCCGCACCCGCGAGGTGTCGGTCGCCAGCTGGGGGTGGCCCATGGCCGCCGCCTGCCGGTTGACCAGCCGCGCGAGTTCGCCTTTGGACCAGCCGGCCAGGCCGAACAGGTCGGTCAGACGAGTGTTGGGTTGTCCGCTCACGTCAAGCCCCCAGGTTCTCGGCTGAGTTGACAGTAACCGCCTGTCAGTTGCTGGGCGACTATTCGCCAGGGTTCGCCAGGGTTCGCCAGATGGTGTGCCACTGGACAACCGGTGTCAGGTAGGAAAGCGCCACCCCGACCCGGTCGCCGAAGGACACTCCCCAGGGTGTACCAGGGCGGCCGGGGCGGGTGGCGCACGACCGACGCAGGCACACGAAGGGATCTGTTTCGCCCATGTACGCAGCATCGTCCTCCGTGTCCGCCCCTCCCCGGCTGCTGCACCCCCGCCCGGGTGGCAGCGGCCCGTACCTCGACCCCACGCGTCCGGCGGCTCCCGCACTCGGTGCCGCTGCCGGCCGGGCACGGCGGCTGCCGGGAATCGCCGGCCAGCCGCTCAGTGGGAGACTCGACCTTTCCGGTTCACAGGGCGCCCAGCTGCGCACGGCGATCGCGTCGGTGCACCGGATCTGCCCGGAGTTCGCCCCGGTGCAGGTGCTGCGCCGCAGCGGACGCTCCGTGCTCCTGGTCGGGACGACAGGGCGCAGCACGGCCGTCGCGAAGTGTTTACTGGATCAGTCACCCGCGTGGGCCGAGCGGATCCGGCACGAAATAGCCGCTTACCGCTCGTTCGTGCGGCACCGCCCGCCGGTGCGGGTGCCCCGGCTGATCGCGGCGGACCCGGACAACTGCACGCTGGTCATCGAGCGGATGCCGGGCCGGGCTGCGGCCCTGCAGCGGCATCCGGCCGAGGCACCGCCGCGGGCGGACATCCGGGCGGCACTCGGCGCGATCTGCCGGCTCAACAGCTGGCGTCCGCCGGCGGGCACGTTCGACGCCCCGCTCGACTACGCGGCACGTATCGCCCGGTATCACGAGCTGGGTCTGCTCACCGACCGGGACATGGGTGATCTCCAGAAACTCGTGCACGGCATCGCGCACTCGGCCGGCCGCCAGGGTATGGGCCAGTTCTGCCACGGAGACGCACTCCTGTCCAACATCCTCCTCTCACCGGCCGGTCCAGTGCTGGTGGACTGGGAGCACGCGGGCTGGTATCTGCCGGGGTACGACCTGGCGACGCTGTGGATGGTTCTCGGTGACGCGCCCGTGGCCCGACGGCAGATCAGCCAGCTCGCACAGTCGGCGGGACCGTCGGCACGGGACGCCTTCCTGGTGAACCTGATGATGGTACTGACGCGCGAGATCCGTACGTACGAGCTGGCCGTGCAGCGTTCGATGCACGAGACGACCCCGGCGGCACCGGGACCGGCCCAACCGGGTGCTGCGCCGTCCGGCGAGGAACAGCGGTTGCTGCTGAGGCGGCTGCACGACGACTGCCAGTTGGCCCGACGGGCCGTGCGCGCGGCGGTCGGTACTCGCTGACGGGGGACGTGGGCCCGCGATGCGCCTGGACAGCGGCGCATCGCGGGCCTTCGCCGTGTCTGCACACGGGTCGCCACGAAACTCCCCGCACCCCCGTTGACATGGGAAGTCCTGGGTCTCTGGGCATGATTGACGGATCGACGGGCAGCCGGACACCGCTGTGTGTTCCGGCCACGCACGCCCGGCCACGCCCGCCCGACCCTGGAGGCCGCATTGCGAGGAACCGCCACCGACCCCGACTGCTCCAGCGCTCCCGGACACAGACGGCTGCGCAGGGCCGCCGGTGCTCTCGCCTCGGCGGCGCTGCTGCTGCCGCTGCTCGGCGCGGCCCCGGCCGACAGCGGTTCCCCGGTCACCCGGCTGCAGCGCGCCTTCGCCGCGGCGGCGGACCAGTACCACGTGCCGCAGAGCGTTTTGCTCGCCGTCTCCTACCTCCAGTCCCGTTGGGACGCGCACGCCGGGGCGCCCAGCGTCACCAGCGGCTACGGCCCGATGCACCTCACCGACGCCCGTACCGCTCTCACCGACGCCCGTACCGCTCTCGCCGACGCCCCGCACCACAGCGAGGGCACGGAGGACGCGCGCGGCGACAGCGCCCGGCCGGCCCTGCACCCCACCTCCGACGTGCCGACACAGGCCGGACTCCCGCCCCGCCTGCGGACGTTGACAAGGGCAGCCGAGCTGACCGGCCTGCCTCCGGAGCGGCTCCGCACCGACCCGGCCGCCAACGTGGCCGGCGGCGCAGCGCTGCTGGCCGCCGCCCAGCGGGCCCTGGCCGAGCCGCCGAGCGCCGACCCTGCGGACTGGTACGGGGCGGTGGCCCGCTTCTCAGGCGCCGACGACACCACGACGGCTGCGGCGTACGCCGATGACGTGTACGACGTGCTGCGCACCGGCGAGGAGCGCACCACCGAGGACGGACAGCTGGTCGCCCTCGTGGGGCACCCCGAACTGGTCCCGGACACCGCCCAGTTGAAGCGGGCCGGGCTGCGGACCGTGTCGGCCGAGGGCACCGAGTGTCCGGCGACGGTGTCCTGCGAGTGGATTCCGGCGCCCTACGAGGTGTTCGGCCAGGGCGACTACGGCAATCACGACCTGGGCGACCGGCCGGCCTCCCAGAGCATCCGGTACATCGTCGTCCATGACACCGAGGGCGCCTGGGACGGCGTACTGAACATGGTCCAGGACCCGGCCTACGTGTCGTGGAACTACACACTGCGCTCGACGGACGGGCACATCGCGCAGCACGTGAAGGCGAAGGACGTGGCCTGGCACGCGGGCAACTGGTACGTCAACGCCAAGTCGGTCGGACTGGAGCACGAGGGGTTCCTCGCGAACCCGGACGCCTGGTACACGGAGGCGATGTACCGGACGTCGGCCCGGCTGGTGAAGTACCTGGCGGCCAAGTACGGCATCCCGCTGGACCGGCGGCACATCCTCGGCCACGACAACGTGCCCGGTCCGACCACGTCGACGGTTCCCGGTATGCACACCGACCCGGGCCCGTACTGGGACTGGCAGCACTACTTCACGCTGCTGGGCCGCCCCTTCGAGCGCGCGGCCCTCGCGGGCGACAACGGCATGGTGACGATCCGGCCGGACTACGCGTCGAACCGGCCCACGTACACGGGCTGCGTAACGTCGGGGCAGGCGTGCGCTTCCCACGGGTCGAGCGAGGTGCGGCTGTACTCCCGGCCGGACACCGCCTCGGCGCTCGTCAGGGACATCGGGACTCACCCCACGAGCGGCACCTCGACGACCGACGTCGACGACATCGGGTCGCGGGTCTCCACCGGGCAGCAGTACGCCGTCGCGGAGCGCGAGGGCGACTGGACGGCGATCTGGTACCTGGGCCAGAAGGCCTGGTTCCGGAACCCTGCCGCGAACCCGACGGCGGTGAGCGCTGCCGGTGCGGTCGTGACACCGAGGGCCGGTCTGGCGGAGATCCCGGTGTACGGGAGAGCGTACCCGGAGGCCTCGGCCTATCCGGCGGGGGTGCCTGCCCAGGCGCTGTCGCCGCTGCCGTACAGGCTGTTCGCGGGCCAGAAGTACGTGGCCGGGGAGAAGGTACCGGGCGAGTACTACTACGCCGTCACCTTCGACACGGCCTCGCACCGGGTCGTCGTCGGCCAGGATCAGTACCACGAGATCCAGTTCGGCCACCGGGTGGCGTTCGTACGGGCCTCGGACGTACAGCTCTTGTCCCCCTGAAGCCGGCCCGACAGGGCGAGGGAGCCAGGTTCCCCGTCCTGCGGGCGTCCCGTCAGTTCGTCTGGAAGAGCTCCGCGGGCAGCGGCTTCAGCAGGGCGTACAGGTCGTCGGTGATCGGGCGGTCCCAGGCCGCGATGGTCACCAGGACGTTGTCGCTGCGGTCGAACTGCACGCAGGCGATCCGGCTCTCGGAGAGCTTGAGACGGCGCACGATCAGGAGGTTGTCGCCCTGCATCACCGGGACGTCCTCGGTGCCGACGACGGTGACCTCCTCCTCGTTCTCCAGGGCCAGCAGCAGCTGGGCCACCTCGAACGGGACCTCGTCCTCGGCGACCTCGCGGGCCGGGGAACCCTCGGGCAGATTGCCGATGACCATCGCGGGGCCACGGCCACCGAACAGGTCGTAGCGAAGGAACACGCCCTGGCAGCTGCCGTCGGGCGCGGGCAGCAGGCCCGCGCCGAGATTGCCGGGCCAGTCACCCGGATCCATGGCCAGAACATCGAAGTCGGGGCCGGCGGGAGTGGCGCTGCGGCGGCGGAGGAACGACATACGGCCATGGTACGTGTCCGGCAGGACCTCATGTCCCTCGGGCGCCGCCGGTGCACGACGCTAGCCCACCTGCTTGTGCCGTTCATGGTGACGGGCGACGCGGGCGCGGTTCCCACAGGCGGGCCTGCACCACTCCTGGCGCGGATGCTCCTTGAGGAAGTAGCGCACGCAGCGCGGCGCGTGGCAGGCCCGCAGCCGTTCCCGGTCCGCACTGGCGAGAAAGGCGACAGCGGCCTGCGCGAGCACGGCCACGACCTCCCCTTCGCCTCGTACACCCCGATGTCGCACGACGGGTTCGGCGTCGTCGGCCCAGTCGAGCACGGGGACGGTGGGTTTACGGGCGGCAGCAGCGTTGAGCCGCCGCAGCGCTTCGGCCGGGGGCAGCAGGCGTGCCGCGTCCGCCGGGCTCGGCTCCCCGGGCCGCACCGCGCGGGCGAAGAGGGTCCGCACAGCGGCACGCAGTTCTCGTACGGCGCTCAGCGCGGCCTCGTCCGCGACGAAGCCGTCGGCGGCCGGCAGGGTGTCGCGGTGGGCGCGCACCCAGGTGGTGAGGCCGGTGGGGTCGGTGAGGTCGTCGGCGATACCGCCGTCGCCGTCATGGCGGACGGTGAGGGCAAGGTCGAGGGCGAGCCGCGCGTCGTTGTTGGTCAGGTCCCGCATACGGCTAATGCTAAACCTTGAGGCATCCATTAGCATCGCAGGGGCGGCCCCGCGGGTCGCGGGGCCGCCCCAGCCGAAGCATTGCCTCGGGGTCGGTCCGGTCTCAGGTCAGGTCGAACTCCCCTTCCCGCGCCCCCGACACGAACGCGCCCCATTCCGCGGGCGTGAAAATCAGGGAAGGGCTGTGCGGGCGGCCACTGTTGCGCATCGCGATGAACCCCTCGACAAAGGCGATCTGGACATCCCCCCGCCCGCTGCTGCTGGACTGCCAGTCGGCGTTGCTGAGGTCCAGCTCCGGCTTGTCCCAGCCCGCGAGCGGGTGCTCCTGGATCGTGCTCTCGGCCACGTCCGTGCTCCTCCCGGTTTCGTCGTCCGCGGTCAGCCTAACCATCGGTTCCTGCCGCCGACAGGCCACGTGAGGGGGACGCTTCAGGAGGTGGGCGGTTCGCTGCCGACGAGCCACATGGAAAAGAACTGGGAGCCACCGCCGTAGGCGTGTCCGAGGACCCGGCGGGCCCCGTCCACCTGGTGTTCTCCGGCCTGGCCCCGGACCTGAAGGGCTGCTTCCGCAAAGCGGATCATGCCCGAGGCGCCGATCGGATTGGTCGACAGAACGCCGCCCGACATGTTGACCGGCAGGTCTCCGTCCAGTTCGGTGACCCCGGACTCGGTGAGTTTCCAGCCCTCGCCCTCGGCGGCGAAGCCGAGGTTCTCCAGCCACATGGGTTCGTACCAGGAGAACGGTACGTACATCTCGACGGCGTCGATGTCCCGGCGCGGGTCGGCGATCCCGGCCTGCCGGTACACGTCGGCCGCGCAGTCCCGGCCCGCCCTCGGCGACACGGCGTCCTTGCCCGCGAAGAGCGTGGGTTCGCTGCGCATGGCGCCGCCGTGCAGCCACGCGGGCGGGTGCTGCGCGCGGGCGGCGCCAACGCGGTCGGTGAGGATCATCGCGACGGCGCCGTCGGAGGAGGGGCAGGTCTCGGAGTAGCGGATCGGGTCCCACAGCATGGGCGAGGCCTGGACCTTCTCCAGCGTGATGTCGTGCTCGTGCAGATGCGCGTACGGGTTCTTGAGCGCGTTGCGCCGGTCCTTGTACGCGACCAGCGAGCCGACCGTGTCGGGGGCGCCGCTGCGCCGCATGTACGCCCGGACGTGCGGGGCGAAGAAGCCGCCGGCCCCGGCCAGCAGCGGCTGCTGGAAGGGGATCGGCAGGGACAGTCCCCACATGGCGTTCGACTCGGACTGTTTCTCGTAGGCCAGGGTGAGGACGGTGGCGTGGACTCGGGACCTGACGAGGTTCGTGGCGACGAGGGCCGTGGATCCGCCGACCGAGCCGGCGGTGTGCACGCGCAGCATCGGCTTGCCGACCGCGCCGAGGGCGTCGGCGAGATACAGCTCGGGCATCATGACGCCCTCGAAGAAGTCGGGCGCCTTGCCGATGACCACGGCGTCGATGTCGGCCCACGTCAACTCGGCGTCCATGAGGGCACGTTGAGCGGCTTCCCGCACCAACCCGGCCATCGACACGTCCCGGCGGGCGGCGACGTGCTTGGTCTGGCCGATCCCGACGACCGCCACGGGCTCACTGGGCATGACGGGACTCCCCTTCGAGTACGGCGACCAGGTTCTGCTGGAGACAGGGCCCGGAGGTGGCGTGGGCGAGCGCCCGGTCGGACTCGCCCCGGTGGATACGCGCGGCGGCCTCGCCGATGCGGACGAGCCCGGCGGCCATGACCGGGTTGGCGGCGAGAGCACCGCCGGAGGGGTTCACGCGGACGTCTCCCCCCAGCCGGAGCGCTTTCCTCAGGACCACCTCCTGCGAGGTGAAGGGGGCGTGCAACTCGGCCGTGTCCACGGGCCGTTCGAAGGCTCCGGCCATTTCGGCGGCGAGTCGCGTCGACGGTGAGTCGGTCAGCTCACGGACGCCGAGCGAGTGCGCCTCGACGCGGTGGTCGATGCCCCGGATCCACGCGGGCCGCTCGCACAGTTCCCGGGCCCGTTCGCCCGCCGCGAGGATCACGGCGGCGGCCCCGTCGCCGATCGGCGGGCAGTCACCGGTACGCAGCGGACGCACGACGTAGTCCCCTTGGGGCACCGAACCACGAAGCTGGGCATGGGAGTTGGAGCGCGCGTCCGTCCTGCTGCGGGAGGCGACGGCGGCGAGCGCGGGCTCGTCGGTGTCGCCCGAGTCGATGAGCGCCTGCGCCTGAAGCGCGGCGAGCGCCACCGAGTCGGGCCACAACGGAGCCACGTAGTACGGATCGAGCTGCCGGGTCAGGACGTCCCGCACCGAGCCCGGCGAGGACTTGCCGTACGCGTACACGAGCGCCGTGTCGGCGTCACCGGTCAGCAGCTTGGTCCATGCCTCGTACAGCGCCCACGCGCCGTCCATCTCCACATGGGACTCGGAGATCGGCGGCCAGGCGCCCACGCCGTCGAGGGCCATGGTGAAGGAGAAGGCGCGGCCGGCGAGGTAGTCGGAGGAGCCGGAGCAGGTGAAGCCGATGTCGCTGGTCTTCAGCCCGGTCCGGTCGAGCACCTCGTGCAGTACCGGCATGAGCATCTCGACCTCGGAGAGCTCTTCACTGGTGCGCCGGTGATCGGTCTGCGCGAAGGCGACGACGGCGATCTCGCGTGTCACAGCGACTCCTTGTACGTCTCGTAGTCCGCGTCGGGTTCGCCGGTGGGCCGGTAGTGGTCGGGATAGCGGCCCCCTTCCGTCCACACCGGCTCCACCCGCAGCCCCATGCGGACCTGGTCGTAGGGGATGCCGCCGATCCGGCCGTGCAGGGCGAGGTCGGCGCCGTCGAGAGCGATGTGCGCGTAGACGTAGGGCACTTCGATGTCGAGGTTGCGCGCCTTGATGTTGACGATGCAGTACGTGGTGACCGTGCCCCCGGGTCCCACCTCGACCTGCTCGGCCGTGCCGACACCGCAGGTGGGACACGCGCCCCTGGGCGGGACGTACACCTTCCGGCAGGAGGGACAGCGCTCGCCGACGATCCGCTGCTCGGCGAGGGCGGTGATGTAGGCGGTCTGGGCGCGGCCGGGCGAGTAGGTGTAGTCGAGGCGGGCCGGGGCGACGATGCCGGTCACCATGTCCTCGAACTCCCCGTCATGGCCGGACACTTGGCTACCGCTCGTGCTGTCGTACGGCTCGAAGCAGGCGATGTCCGTGATCGCCCCGGAGCGCGATGCCGCCCAGCGGACGCGGACGCGCATCCCGGTGCGGACAGTGTCGGGGCCGGGGGCGTCGAGCGCGTGCAGGAGGGCCGTGTCGGCGCCGTCGAGCCGGACCAGGACCCAGGCGAAGGGCGTGTCGAGGGGCTGGCCGCGGCGCGGGGCGTGGTTCCAGGCCCAGGTGGTGACCGTGCCGGTGGGGGCGACCTGCACGAGGTCGCGTATCTCGTCGGCGGTCACCGGGTCGTACTCGACGGGCGGGACGAGGGTGCGGCCGTCGGTGGTGCGGACGCCGAGGACGACCTGTTCGCGCAGGCCGGTGAGGAAGGCGCTCTGGACGGGGCCCAGGGAGCGGGTGAAGGGGAATTCGACGACCAGGGGGGCTTTGAGGACTTCGGTGGTCATCCCGGGGTGCTCCTTCGCGGGTCAGGCCCGCCTGTAGACGGGCGGGCGCTTCTCGGCGAAGGCACGGGTGCCTTCCTTGGCGTCGGCGGTGTCGAAGATCGGCCAGCCACGCTTGAGTTCGGCGGCGAGACCGTCGGTCTCGGTCAGCTCGGCGGCCTCGTAGACCGAGGCCTTGACGGCCTCGACGGCGAGCGGGCCGCAGGCGTTGATGCGCTCGGCGATCTCCAGTGCCTTGTCCAGGGCGGTCCCGTCGGGGACGACGTGTCCGATCAGGCCGATCGCGGCGGCCTCCTGGGCGCTGTACGGGCGTCCGGTGAGCAGCATTTCCAGGGCGTGGGTGCGCGGGATCTGGCGTTGGAGGCGGACGGTGGAGCCGCCGATCGGGAAGAGGCCGCGCTTGACCTCGAAGAGTCCGAAGGTCGCCGACTCGCCCGCGACGCGGATGTCGGTGCCCTGGATGATCTCGGTGCCGCCCGCGACGCAGTACCCCTCGATCGCGGCGATCACCGGTTTGCGGGGGCGGTGGTGGCGCAGCATCGCCTTCCAGTGCAGATCCGGGTCGGCCTTGAGCCGGTGGCGGTACTCCTCCCCCTCCAGACCGCTTCCGGCCAGGGCTTTGAGATCCATGCCCGCGCAGAAGGCGCCCCCGGCTCCGGTGAGCACGATGGATCGGACGGCGTCGTCCTCGTCCGCCTCGACCCAGCCGTCGTACAGCCCGACGAGCATCGGCAGCGAGAGCGCGTTCTTGGCTTCCGGCCGGTTGAGTGTGAGCACCAGTGTGGCGTTCTCACGCCGCACGGTCAGGTGTTCCGTCCCACCCATCGCCCATCTCCCCTCTGAAAGAACGAGAACAGGTGAAAGAACGAGAACAGGTTGCAGGAGTGGAGGAAGCACTTCAAGGGTTTTCTGACAGGTAGTCAGATTTCTTCGGTGCGGCCCTTCACAGTTGCGGCGCCCTTTGCTCTGATGACCGGCGAGCCGACAACCGCCAGAGGCGCCCGGGGTCAGGAGGAGCGGTGGAGTACAACCTTGCCGATCTGTTCGAGTCGGTCGTCGATGTGGTGCCCGACCGTGCGGCACTCGTGTATCTCGACATACCCGGAACGGGTGCGGAACGCCGCCTGACCTACGCGGAGCTGGACGCCGCCGCCAACCGGGTCGCCCATCATCTGATCGACAGCGGGATACGCCCCGGCGAGCATCTGGGCCTCCATCTCTACAACGGGGTCGAGTACCTCCAGACCGTGCTGGGCTGCCTGAAGGCACGGATCGTTCCGGTCAACGTGAACTACCGCTACGTGGAAGAGGAGTTGGTGTACCTCTATCGGGACGCCAACCTCGCCGCCCTGGTGTTCGACGCGGAGTTCACGGAGCGGGTGGCGGCAGCGCGGCCGCGCGCCACGGCGTTGCGGCATCTGATCCGGGTGGGCGAACCGGCACCGGAGTCGCCCGAGTCGGCGGCGGTTCCCTTCACCGGGGCCGAGGCCTCCGGGTCCCCGGAGCGGGGCTTCCCGGCCCGCTCGGGGGACGACCAGTTCATCATCTACACCGGCGGCACCACCGGCATGCCCAAGGGCGTGATGTGGCGTCAGGAAGATCTGTTCTTCTCGGGGCTGGGCGGTGGCGCCCCGACCGGGGAGCCGGTCAAGTCCCCGCAGGAGCTGGCCGAGCGGGTCGCGGCCGGCGGGGCCGGGATCACCTTCTTCCCCACTCCCCCGCTGATGCACGGCACATCGACCCTGACCGCGTTCATCGCCTTCAACTTCGGGCAGCGGGTGGTGATCCACCGCAAGTTCGCGCCCGAGGACGTGCTCCGCACGATCGAGAAGGAGCAGGTCACCAGTGTGTCCCTGGTGGGCGACGCGATGCTGCGTCCACTGATCGACGCCCTGGGCGGACCCATGAAGGGCACGGACTGCTCGTCCCTGTTCAGTGTCTCGTCCTCCGGCGCGATCATGTCGGAGACGGTGCGTGCCCAGTTCCAGGCCCTCGTCCCGAACGTCATGCTGCTCAACAACTTCGGTTCGTCGGAGTCCGGTTTCAACGGGACGGCCACCGAGGACTCGGGCCCCGATCGCGGCTTCCGTATCCGCGTCCACTCCCGTACGCAGGTCGTGGATCCGGCGACCCACGAGCCGGTGCCCCCGGGCGAGGTGGGACGGATCGCCCAGTGCGGCCATGTACCGCTCGGCTACTACAACGACCCGCGGAAGACGGCGGAGACGTTCTTCGAGAAGGACGGCGAGCGGTGGGTGCTGCTCGGCGACATGGCGACCGTCGACGAGGAGGGCGTCGTCACCGTCCTCGGCCGGGGCTCGCAGTGCATCAACACCGGCGGCGAAAAAGTGTATCCGGAGGAGGTCGAACAGGCGCTCAAGTCCCATCCGGACGTCTACGACGCGCTGGTGGCCGGCGTTCCGGACGCGCGGTGGGGCAACCATGTGGCGGCGGTCGTGCAGTTGCGCGAGGGCGCGACGCAGCCGACCCTGACGGACGTACAGCTGCACTGCCGCACCCACCTCGCCGGTTACAAGATCCCCAGGCAACTGGTCATCGCGGCGGCGATTCAACGCTCACCGAGCGGCAAGGCGGACTACCGGTGGGCGCGGGAAGTGGCCGTAGCCGCAGATCAGTAGGGGTGGTACACCGTCGGAGCACTGAGCGCCTCCGACTGAACCGAAGGTGAATCCGAGCCGTACCGGTAGTGTCGGGGTGGGCCGCTTCGGCCGCTCCCACGCACCACCGGTCATCGCACGGAAGGACACTTCGGGTGTCGCACGTCACGCGCTCTCCTCAACCGTCGGACGCAGAGGACGACACGGCTCCGGACGAGGGGAAGCGACCGGACGACGACGCCGGGAAGCAGGAATCGGACGACGAGACCGCGCTGCCGGCGCCGCGCGACTCCGCGGAGCAGGACCCTGCCACCCGGCCCGCCCGGCGCAACTGGCGTGCCTGGCGGACCACTTACCCGCGTGCGGCCCGGACGGCGAACGTCACGGCGACCGTCCTGTCCGCTCTCCTGGTCGTCTTCGCGCTGCTCGTCCCGAACTCGTTCGACCGGCTGCTGCCGATCTCCTTCACGCGCATACCCGCCGAAGGGGTCCTGCTCGCCGGGATGCTGCTGGTCCTGCCACCCAGGGCGCGGCGGGTCATGACGGTGGTCACGGGCGTGTTCCTCGGTCTGCTGACCATCCTCAAACTCACCGACATGGGCTTCTTCCAGGTCCTGGGCCGCCCATTCAACCTGGTGTTCGACTGGATTCTGTTCGACGACGCCACGGACTTCCTCAAGGACTCGGTCGGTCCGACCGGCGCGGCCCTCGTGGTGATCGTGGTTGTCGTCCTCGTCATCGCCGTACTGACGCTGATGACGCTGGCCGTCGTCCGGTTGACGAACCTGATGGTGCGCCACCGGCAGACGTCCGCCCGGACCACACTCATCCTCGGCACCGCGTGGATCATGTGCATGACCCTGAACATCAACATCGCCGGACTCCCGGTGGCCGCCAAGTTCGACGCGGAGCTGGTCAGGAGCCGGGTGAACATGGTGCGAGACGGCATCCGGGACGGCCAGGTGTTCGCCAAGGAGGCGGCCGACGACGACTTCGCCGGGGTACCGCCGGACCAGTTGCTGACCGGGTTGCGCGGCAAGGACGTCCTCTTCACGTTCATCGAGAGCTACGGCCGTTCGGCGATCGACGACCCGGCGATGGCCGAGCAGATCGACGCGGTCCTCACCGAGGGGAACACCGGACTGGAGGCGGCCGGGTTCTCCTCACGGAGCGGCTGGCTGACGGCCCCCATCGCGGGCGCCGGCAGCTGGCTCGCGCACTCGACCTTCCTGTCCGGCCTGTGGATCAAGAACCAACAGCGCTACCGGACCCTGACCGCGAGCGACCGTATGACCCTCACCAGCGCCTTCGGCCGCACGGGTGCCTGGCGCACGGTCGGCATCGTGCCGGGTGTCCGCAAGGCGTGGCCGGAGGGCAAGTTCTTCGGCCTCGACAACATCTACGACTCCGAGCACCTCGGCTACCAGGGCCCGTACTTCAGCTGGTCGCCGGTGCCGGACCAGTTCAGCCTGGAGGCGTTCGAACGACTGGAGCGCGGCAAGAAGGACCGTGAGCCGATCATGGCGGAGATCATCCTGGCCTCCAGCCACAACCCGTGGGCGCCCATCCCCCGTATGGTCGGCTGGGACGAGCTCGGCGACGGCTCGGTCTTCGAGCAGATCAAGAAGGAGGGCAAGGACCCGACGGACGTCTGGAAGGACTCGGACAGCGTGCGCACCGAGTACCGCCGCGCCATCGAGTACTCGCTCACCAGTCTCACCCAGTACATCGAGCGGTACGGCGACGAGAACACGGTCGTCGTCTTCCTCGGCGACCACCAGCCCAACCCGACGGTCACCGGCAGCAATGCGGGCCTGGACGTCCCGATCACCGTCGTCGCCAAGGATCAGAAGGTGCTGGACCGGATCGCCGACTGGGGTTGGACGGAGGGCCTCAAGCCCGCCGACGACGCCCCGAAGTGGCGCATGGACCAGTTCCGCGACCGCTTCATGACGGCGTACGGGCCGGAGAAGTGACGCCGTCCGTCCCGAGGAAGGCCGCCACCAGGGCCAGGAACTCCTCGGGGCGGGTTGCATGGACCAGGTGTCCGGCGTGGCCGGTCACCAGCCGGGCCCGGGGGAGGCGCAGGACACTAGTGCGGCGACCTCCTGCTGGGGGATCGGGCTGCCGGGACCACCTCGATCACCGGTGTCGACACCGTGATGCTGGGCATGAGGTCCCACCAGACCGGATCGGGCGCGTTCCGCTGTGCGTCGGTGGCCCGGATCACGGCCCAGCCGAACGGCGGGTGCCCGTCGGGGCGTTCGGGGAGTGCCAGGACGGGTCTGGCGGTAACGGCGCGGGTACGTCCTCCAGGACGCGGCGACGTACGACGTCGGGGGCGTCCTGCGCCGGCAGCGAGTCCCGCCTCGGCCTCCTCGCCGTCCGGGCCGAGGCCTGCCCCGGCGCCACGCCCCAGGTCCCGGATCGCGGCGGCCCACGCCATCGCCACGTCGGCGAAGGACGGCATCGGTGTCCCGGCGGCGGTGGAGATCGTCGAGCCGGAGTCGCAGGATCGGTCGGTGGGGAAGATCGGGCGGGTGGTGGACCTCAGGTCGCACCGAGACCTCACCCGCGGCGGAAATACCAGGTCAGGGGCCGTTGTCAGTAGTCGGTTCTAGTCTGGGTGGCGAGATGAAGATCCGCGCCGAGGAGACGAAGAGGTTCCCATGACGACCCTGCCCGACAGGCCCAACAGCGCCCTGCTCGTCATCGACGTCCAGAACGGCGTGGTGGACGGCTCCCACAACCGCGACGAGGTGATCGCGAACATCAACACCCTCGTCGACAAGGCCCGCGCGGAGGACGTGCCGGTGGTCTGGGTGCAGCACTCCGGCGACGAGCTGAAGACGGGCAGCGAAAGCTGGGAGTACGTGCCGGAACTGGTCCGCCTCGACTCCGAGCCCCTGGTCCACAAGAGGTACGGCGACTCCTTCGAGGCCACCGAGCTGGAGGATGTCCTCGCCGAGCGCGGGGTCGGCCGTCTGGTCGTCACGGGCGCACAGACCGACGCGTGCATCCGCTCGACCCTGCACGGCGGCATCGTGCGCGGGTACGACGTCACCCTCGTCGGCGACGCCCACACCACGGAGGACCTCACGAAGTACGGCGCTCCGACACCGGCCGAGGTGATCGCGCACACCAACCTCTACTGGCAGTACCAGAACGCCCCCGGGCGCAGCGGCGGCACTGCCCGCACAGTGGAGACAGCGTTCACCACCGAGGCGTAGGGCCGTCTGTCACGAATCCGCGAACCGGTCCCTGAGCTCCCGCTTCAGGACCTTCCCGCTCGCGTTGCGCGGCAGCTCGTCCACGAAGACGACCCGCTTGGGCGCCTTGAAGTGGGCGAGCTGCTCGCGGGCGTGGGCGATGAGTTCGGCCTCCGTCACCTCGCCGCCCGGGACGACGACCGCTGTGACCGCCTCGATCCAGCGCTCGTCGGGGAGGCCGACGGCGGCCACCTCGGCGACCGCCTCGTGGGTGTACAAAGCGTCCTCGACCTGGCGTGAGGCGATCAGTACGCCACCGGAGTTGATGACATCCTTCACCCGGTCGACGACGGTGTAGTAGCCGTCGGCGTCCCGGACGACCAGGTCACCGGAGCGGAACCAGCCGTCGCGGAAGGAGGCGGCCGTCTCCTCGGGCTTGCCCCAGTAGCCCTCGCACAACTGCGGGGACCGGTAGACGACTTCGCCGGGTGTGCCGTCGGGCACGTCCTCGCCGTTCTCGTCGACCACCCGCGCGTCCACGAACAGCACCGGACGCCCGCAGGAGTCCAGCCGGCCCTTGTGCTCGAAGGGTCCGAGAACCATGGAGAGGGGGCCGATCTCGCTCTGGCCGAAGCAGTTGTAGAAGGCGAGTTTCGGGAGTCGCTCCCGCAGCCGTTCCAGGACCGGTACCGGCATGATCGACGCTCCGTAGTACGCCTTGCGCAGTCCGCCGAGGTCGCGGGTGGCGAAGTCGGGGCGGCCCGCGAGGCCGATCCACACGGTCGGCGGCGCGAACAGACTGTCCACCCGCCCCGCCTCGACGAGGTCGAGGATCGCGTCGCCGTCCGGTGCGTCGAGAACGATGTTCTGGGCGCCGACCGCGAGATACGGCAGCAGGAACACATGCATCTGCGCCGAGTGGTAGAGGGGCAGCGCATGGACGGGCCGGTCGCCGGCGCTCAGGTCCAGGGCGGCGATCGCGCTCAGGTACTCGTGCACCAGGGCGCGGTGGGTCATCATCGCTCCCTTGGGCAGTGCGGTGGTCCCGGACGTGTAGAGCAGCTGCACCAGGTTCTCGGTGCGCGACTCGGGCCCGTCGTACGGCGCGTGGTCGGTCAGTCGAGCGAGGAGGGAGTCTTCGGCGTCGCGGAGCGGTAGGGTCCGTACGCCGTCGGGGAGCCGGTCGGCCAGGTCCGGGTCGGCCAGGACCAGGGCGCTGCCGGACTGGTCCACGATGTAGGCGAGGTCGTCGCCGGTGAGGCTCTGGTTGACGGGGACGTGCACGAGTCCGGCGCGGGCGCAGGCGAGGAACGCGATCAGGTAGGCGTCGGAGTTGTGGCCGTAGGCGCCGACGCGGTCGCCGGGGGCCAGGCCCTCACCCCGCAGTAGGCCCGCCGCGCGGGAGACGGCCTCGTCGAGTTCTCCGTACGTCCAGGCACGCTCGCGGTACTCGACCGCCACCCGCGCCGGAACGCGCTGGGCGCTGCGCCGCAGCACCCCGTCAACCGTGCTCCCGTGTTGCTGCGTCATAGCCCATGATCCTGGTTCCGTCACCGAACGAGGTCAAGCACTGGCGGGGCCGGGAAACATACCCGTGGGTACGTCCAACCGCCCCTTCCCTCAATGACGTTGGGAAGCTCGATGCGTACCCGAACCAGACGGCTTGCCGTCACGGCCGTCGCAGCAATCACCGCCACGACAACACTGCCCGCCGCCACGGCGCAGAACGGGCAGGCCCAGGCATCACCGGGGTCACAGCGGTATCCGTGCCACGGCAGGCTCTCCGCCGTGATCCGCACCGGGCTTCACCAGGGCACTCGCCGACGCCGTGACGGAACCGCGCGCGGCGGGGATCGCGCTCGACGCCCGGCTCGGGGACCACCAGTACGCCGTAAGGAAGGGCCAACGCCTGCCGGTAGGCGGCGGGACCGAGTCTCTGGGCGTGTGGAACAGGATCGAGCCCGTGTCCGACACGGCGAACGGCGGCTACCGGGACAACGCGTCCGGCTCCAGCCACATCCAGGCCGTGGGCCGGGACGGCAGCCGCTGCCCGGTGGCGCGCAACTCTTGACGTACTCCCGGTCGTCGAATGCGAACTCGCCACGCTTCGCGGACGAGACGCGGCTGTTCCCGGCCAAGAAGTGGGTCAGCGCACGGTTCGCGACAAGGACATCCTGTGGTCGCCCGCGCTGCGGGTGATCCGGGTGCACGGCTGACGGACGCGCGGCCGGCCCGGTGTGGTCCCTTCCCTTTACCGGGCGGGACCACACCGCAGTTCACCAGACCGCTCACACAGGCCGCGTACGGCCCTCCCAGTAGGGGTCGCGCAACCGCCGCTTGTACAGCTTGCCGTTGGGATCGCGCG
The DNA here is from genome assembly GCF_033441795.1 of Streptomyces sp. ADMS. Taxonomy (NCBI): domain Bacteria; kingdom Bacillati; phylum Actinomycetota; class Actinomycetes; order Kitasatosporales; family Streptomycetaceae; genus Streptomyces; species Streptomyces sp. ADMS. The sequence continues at coordinate 123,657 of NZ_JAVFVX010000002.1, forward strand.
GCATCCGGTCGATGAAGTCGACGCTCTTGGGCCGCTTGTACCCGGCGAGCCGGCGAGCGCAGTGGCCGAGGATCTCGTTGGCGAGGTCGGGCCCGGCAACATGTCCGGGCGCGGCCTCCACGACCGCCTTGACCTCCTCGCCCCAGTCGTCGTGGGGGATGCCGAAGGCGGCGGCGTCGGCGACGGCGGGGTGAGCGAGCAGGGCGGCCTCGATCTCGGCGGGGTAGATGTTGACCCCGCCCGAGATGATCATGTCGATCTTGCGGTCCCGGAGGAAGAGGTAGCCGTCCTCGTCGAGGAGGCCCAGGTCGCCGACGGTGAAGAACTCACCGATGCGGCTCTTCCGGGTCTTGCTCTCGTCCTTGTGGTAGGCGAAGGCGCCGGTGCTCATCTTCATGTAGACGGTGCCGAGTTCGCCGGGCGGCAGCCGGTTGCCGTCGTCGTCGAAGATCGCGAGTTCACTGATCGGCCAGGCCCTGCCGACCGTACCGGGCTTCTTCAGCCAGTCCTCGGCGGTCGCGAACGCCCCGCCGCCCTCGCTGGCCGCGTAGTACTCCTCCACGCAGTCGCCCCACCAGTCGATCATTGCCCGTTTCACATGGTCGGGGCAGGGCGCGGCGCCATGGATGGCATGCCGCATGGACGTCACGTCGTACGCCCGCCGTACCCGCTCCGGCAGCGCCAGCAGCCGGTGGAACTGGGTCGGGACCATATGGGTGTGTGTGCAGCCGTGGGCGTCGATGACGCGGAGCATCTCCTCCGGTGTCCACTTGTCCATCAGCACCAGGCGGTGCCCGATGTGCAGGGACGCGCCCGCGAACTGGAGTACGGCCGTGTGGTAGAGCGGTGAGCAGACAAGGTGCACGTTCCCGTCGAACGGCTGGATGCCGAAGATGCCGAGGAACCCGCCGAGATACGCCTCCTCGGGCGGCTTGCCGGGCAGGGGGCGCCGGATGCCGCGCGGGCGGCCCGTGGTGCCCGAGGTGTAGTTCATGACCCAGCCGAGGGTACGGTCGTCGGGCGGCGAATCGGGCTGTCCGTCCAGGAGCTGGGCGTACGGCCGGAACCCGTCGACCTCGCCGACCGCGTACCGTTGCTCCGCCGGGAGCTGCGCCTCGTCGGCGGCGGCGCGTGCCGCGTCGGCGAACCGCTCGTGCGCGATGAGCACCTTGGCACCGGAGTCGGAGACGATCCAGGCGATCTCGGGCCCGACGAGGTGGTGGTTGACGGGGACGAGGTAGAACCCGGCCTGGGAGGCGGCCAGATACGCCACGAGGAACTCGACGCCGTTGGGCAGGACGGCGGCGAAGGCGTCGCCGCGTCCGAGTCCGGCTGCGCGCAGCCCGTGGACGAGCTGGTTGGTGGCGGCGTGCAGTCTTCCGGCGGTCCACTGTTCGCCGTCGGGTGCGATGAGGACAGTACACTCCGGGTCGGCGGCGGCCTGCGCCCAGAATCCGTTGGGGGTCTCGCTCACGGCTGGTCGCCCCTTCCGTCGGCGGTCCGTCCCGCGATTCGGTTGACTCGGTCCACAGCTTGCTCGAAGCCGCTGGTCAGCTCGTCGAAGACGGCCTGAACGCTTCGCTCGCTGTTCATCCGGCCGACGATCTGACCGACCGGCGTGCCGAGGAGCGGTGCGACCTCGTACTTCTGGATGCGGGAGACGGCTTCGGCCACGAGCAGACCCTGCAGGGGCATGGGCAGGGTGCCGGGTCCGTCGGAGGAGTCCCAGGCGTCGGTCCAGTCGGTGCGCAGCTGACGTGCGGGCTTGCCGGTCAGGGCGCGGGAGCGGACGGTGTCGCCGGAGCCGGCCGCGAGCAGTTTCTGCGTGAGCGCGGTCGAGTGCATGTCGGCCTCGGTGACGGTCAGCCAGAGGGAGCCCAGCCAGACCCCCTGGGCGCCGAGGGCCAGCGCGGCGGCCACCTGCCGTCCGCTGCCGATGCCGCCGGCGGCGAGCACCGGCAGCGGGTCGACGGCATCGACGACTTCGGGGGTGAGCACCATGGAGGCGATCTCGCCGGTGTGGCCGCCCGCCTCGTAGCCCTGTGCGACGACGATGTCGATACCGCCCTCGGCGTGCTTGCGCGCGTGCCGGGCGCTGCCCGCGAGGGCCGCGACGAGCACCCCCTGCTCGTGCGCGCGGGCCACGACATCGGCGGGGGGCGAGCCCAGGGCGTTCGCCAGCAGTTTGATCGGGTAGTCGAAGGCCACGTCGAGCTGGTTACGGGCGACCTGCTCCATCCACCCGGTGATGCGCCACCCGGACGCCTCGCCCTCGGCCAGTTCGGGCACACCGTACTTGGCCAGGGTGTCGCGGACGAACTGGCGGTGCCCCTCGGGGATCATCGCCTCGACCTCGACCTCGGTCACCCCCTCGACCTTCCGGGCCGGCATGACGACGTCCAGCCCGTACGGCCGGCCGTCGACATGCGCCTCGATCCAGTCCAGGTCGCGTCTGAGATCGTCCGGCGCCGTGTAGCGGACCGCGCCGAGCACCCCGAATCCCCCGGCCCGGCTGATGGCCGCGGCGACGGCGGGGAACGGCGTGAAGCCGAAGACGGCGTGCTCGACTCCCAGTTTCTTGCTCAGCTCCGTCTGCATGGCCGCAGGATGCCGCAGTCCTCCGGACGAGGGAAGACCTTTTCTGATACACCGTCAGATTCTTGGCCATCGGGCACGTGCGGTTGACACACACCACGGGTGACACGAAAGTTTCACCCCGCAGGGCAGTCCCGAAAGGCATTTTCACGCAGCGCGGCGGGAGGCTCCCCGGTGGAGGAAGACGCAGCAGGCAGCGAACTGACGCGTCGTCAGTTCGGTCGACGCACCCTCGCATTGGGCGGCGCCCTGGCCTTCGCCTCCTTCCCGGCAGGCCCGGCCGCGGCCACTCCCAGGACGACTGGCGGCCACCCGGCCCTTCACCCCGGCTCGCCCGAACGGGCCGGACTCCTCCCCCAGCACCTGCACCAACTGGCCACGGACGCCGCAGCGTTCCTCGATCCCTCCCCCAAGCACCCCTGGTACGCGGGCGCGGTCCTGCTCGCCGGGCGTGGCGGCACGGTTGCGCTGCATCAGCCGATCGGCATGGCGGTGCGCTATGCCGCGTACGACGAGGAGACGGACACCGGGGTCGAGTTCCCGGCCGCGGAGCAGATCCCGATGGCCGAGGACACCGTCTTCGACCTCGCCTCGGTCTCCAAGCTGTTCACGTCGATCCTGGCCGTGCAGCAGCTGGAGCGAGGTGCACTGGCGCTGGAGGGAAAGGTCGCCGCGTACCTGCCGGAGTTCGCGCGGGCGGGCAAGCAGGACATGACGATCCGTCAACTCCTGACTCACACTTCGGGATTCCGCTCTTGGATCCCGCTCTACAACGCCCCGACCTACGAGAAGAAGCTCGAACTCATCTGGAACGAGGCGCCCCTGAACCCGCCGGGCACCAGGTACCTCTACTCCGACCTCAATCTGATCTCGCTCCAACTGGTCCTGGAGAAGATCACCTCTACGCCTCTGGACATCCTGCTCCACAACGAGATCACCGCTCCGCTCGGCATGCGCCGCACGCGCTACAACCCGCCCGCCTCCTGGAGGCCGGGGATCGCCGCCACCGAGGACGCCCGCGCGCCCTGGTCCGGACTCGACCGGGGTCTGGTGTGGGGCGAGGTGCACGACGAGAACGCGTTCAGCCTCGGTGGCGTGGCCGGCCATGCCGGTGTGTTCTCGTCGGCCTGGGACCTTGCTGTTCTCGGCCGTACGCTGCTCAGCGGCGGCGCGTACGGCAGGACCCGCATTCTGTCGCCCGCCTCGGTCGAGCTGATGTTCACCGACTTCAACACCGCCTTCCCCGGGGACGAGCACGGTCTCGGCTTCGAGCTCTACCAGCACTGGTACATGGGCGCGATGGCCACACCCCGCACCGCGGGACACACCGGCTTCACCGGCACCTCGCTCGTCCTCGACCCGACGACCGACTCCTTCCTTGTCGTTCTCGGCAACTCCGTGCATCCCGTGCGCAGTTGGCGTTCCGGTTCCGCGCCCCGGGTCGCCGCCGCGAACAACCTGGCCCGCGCGGTACCGGTCCGGCCACGCCAGGGACGTACGGCCTGGTTCGCCGGCCTGGCGAGTGCCACGACGGCGACCCTCACCCTCCCGGCCCTCGCCACCACCGCCGGCTCCCGCCTGCGCTGCGCCCTGTGGTGGGACACCGAGCCGCAGTCCGACGCCCTGTTCCTGGAGTCCTCGGCCGACGGCGGCACAACCTGGCAGGCGGTCCCGTTCACGACCGCGGCCGCCGACGGCACCGAGCAGGAGCATCCGGCGGGTTCGGTGACCGGTTGGTCGGGGCGCGTCTGGCACCGCGTCTCGGCGGACCTTCCCGCCGCGCCGGCCCTCGTCCTGCGCTGGCGGTACACGACCGACCGGCTGTACGCGGGCCGGGGAGCCTACGTCGACGGCCTGACCGTTCGGGGCGATGCCGGAACCGCCTTCGACGAAACGCGCCCGGCGGACGCGGCACGCATCGGGGCGGTGGGCTGGACGGCCTCCGCGAACTGACCCGGCGCATTGGCCGCGCCGACGCTCAGTCCTCGTCCGCCTCCAGCACTGCCATGGCTGCGTTGTGCCCCGGCACCCCGCTCACCCCGCCCCCGCGCACCGCGCCCGCCCCGCACAACAGGACGTTCGGATGCCGGGTCTCCACGCCCCACCGCCCGCTGTCCTCCTGCGCGTACGGCCAGGTGAGGTCCCGGTGGAAGATGTTGCCGCCGGGCAGGCGCAGGTCGCGTTCCAGGTCGAGGGGGGTCTTCGCCTCGATGCAGGGGCGTCCGTCGGCGTCGGTGGCCAGGCAGGCCGTGAGGGGTTCGGCGAGGTGGGCGTCGAGCTGCGCGAGGGTCGACTTCAGCAGCTCGTCCCGGACGGCGTCGTTGTCGTGCGCGAACAGCCGTGCGGGCGTGTGCAGGCCGAACAGGGTCAGCGTGTGGTAGCCCTGCTCGACGAGGTCCGGGCCGAGGATCGTCGGGTCGGTGAGCGAGTGGCAGTAGATCTCCGACGGCGGCGCGGCGGGCAGCTCACCTGCGGTCGCCTGGGCGTGGGCGGCGGCCAGCTGCTCGTACCCCTCGGCGATGTGGCAGGTCCCGGCGAACGCATCGCGCGGGTCGACGGAGGTGTCCTTGAGCCCCGGCAGCCGTGTGAGCAGCATGTTCACCTTGAGCTGGGCGCCCTCGGCCGGGCTCGGCGGTGCGTCCCCCGTCAGCGAGGCGAGTTCCTGCGGCGAGGCGTTCACCAGGACGTGACGTGCGCCGACGGTGGCCTCCCCGTCAGCTGTCCGGTAGGTCACCTCGGCCGCGCGGCCGTCCGTGTCCACCCGTACGACCTCGTGGCCGGTGGAGAGCACGGCGCCCGCGTTCCGGGCGGCGCCGGCCAGCGCGTCGGTGAGAGCGCCCATGCCGCCCACGGGCACGTCCCAGGCGCCGGTACCGCCGCCGATGACGTGGTACAGGAAACAGCGGTTCTGCCGCAGGGAGGGGTCGTGGGCGTCGGCGAAGGTGCCGATCAGCGCGTCGGTGAGGACGACACCGCGTACGAGGTCATCGGTGAAGTTCGCTTCGACTGCGGTGCCGATCGGCTCCTCGAAGAGGGTGCGCCAGGCGTCCTCGTCGTCGACGCGGCGGCGGAGTTCGTCGCGGGTGGGCAGAGGCTCGGTGAGCGTGGGGAACACCCTTTCGGCGACGCGGCCGGTCATGCCGTAGAAACGCCGCCAGGACTCGTACTCGCGTTCACCTCCGGTGAGGCGCGCGAAGGCCTCGCGGGTGCGGCGCTCACCTCCGCCGACGAGCAGTCCGGTGGGCCGGCCGTCCCGTTCCACGGGGGTGTACGAGGAGACGGTGCGCCCGCGCACCCGGAAGTCCAGGCCGAGATCGCGCACGATCTTCCGGGGCAGCAGGCTGACCAGGTAGGAGTAGCGCGAGAGCCGGGCGTCGACCCCGGCGAAGGGGCGGGTCGAGACGGCGGCACCGCCGGTGCCGGCCAGCCGTTCCAGGACCAGCACGGACTTTCCGGCGCGGGCCAGGTAGGCGGCGGCGACGAGGCCGTTGTGGCCGCCGCCGACGATCACCGCGTCGTATCGGTCGTGGCGGTCGGGTCGGTCGTGGCGCTCGTGTGCGGGCATGGTTCTTCGTAACACGTCATGATCCACCCCGGCCATAGCTGTACGGCCGAGGGGCCGCGGGCGCCCCGGACCCGTCCGGCAGATCACGCGGGGGACGCGGAGCCCGGCGCCCCCCTCGCCCAGCGGCGCCGCCGTAGGCAGCCCGCTCCTCCACCCTCGGTTTCGCCCGCTCGGGCCCCATGGCATCGCCCCGGCCACGACAGCAGCCGATTGCGGCATCCACACCACCTCGCATCCCGCCCCGCCCCCACTCGACCTCGCCCACACAAAGCCCGCAGCCCCCGGCCCCACCGCATCCCCGCGTCACGTCATCAGCGGCCGATGCCGGCGAGTCCGCCGCCTTGGTGTCAGACACTGCCCGCAGGACACGGCTGGCGCGGGCGAAGGGCCTCCATCGCCCCACTCACCTGCGCTGTCAGGCGACGCAACTGTCCTCGGCCCGACCTGCCGGACGGGCCCTCAATGGCCGGACGCCCGCTGCTGCCGCAGCACGGCCACCCTCCGGTACAGCTCGACGGCCTCGGCTCCCCGGCCGAGCTGCTCCAGACAGTGCGCCTCGTCGTTGCGGCTGGCGAGAGCGTCGGGGTGGTCGGCGCCCAGGACCTGTTCGCGGGCGGCCGCGACCCGCCGGTACTCCGTCAGGGCGTCGGGCCAGCGGCCGAGCCAGCCCAGGCCGACGGCCACCTCACGGCGGCTGACCAGCGTGTCCGGATGGTCGGCGCCCAGGACCCGCTCGCGGATCGCGCACACGTCGCGCGACTCGGCGAGCGCCTCCTCCCAGCGGTCCAGCCGACCGAGGTTGACGCCGAGGCCATGCCGGGCGCGCAGGGTCTCGGGGTGCGCGGGGCCGTTGACCCGGCTGCGGTCGTCGACCAGGTCGCGGTACAGCTTGAGGGCCTCCGCGCTGCGGCCGAGCCGCCCGAGGCTGATGCCGACCTCGTAGCGGGCGGCGAGCGTGTCGGGGTGGTCGGGGCCGAGCGCCTCGGCACGCGCCCCGGCGACCTCCTGATACGTCCGCAGAGCCTCGGGCCAGCGCCCCAACTGGCCGAGTGCGTATGCGACTTCGTACTGCGTGACCAGGGTGTCGGGATGTGTGGCGCCAAGCACCCGGGCGCGCGCCGCCGCCACCTCGCAGGCCATCCGGTACGAGTCCTCCAGGCGTCCCAGACGGCTCAGGTTGAAGGCGAGGTTGTGCCGGCAGCGCAGGGTGTCCGGATGGTCGGGGCCCATCGTGCGCTCGCGGGCGGCCAGGACGGTCGTGTAGGTCTGGTGCGCCTCGAAGTGACGGCCCAGCTGTCCCAGGACATAGGCCATTTCCTGCCGGGCGGCCAGCGTGTCCGGGTGCTCGGCGCCCAGGATCCGCTCCCTTTCCCGGGCCACATGGGTGTACTCGCGCAGGGCGTCTGCGGCACGGCCGGTGCGGCTGAGGGTGAAACCGACCTCGTATCGGCTGGCCAGGGTCTCGGGGTGGGCGGGGCCGAGGATGTGCTCGCGTTCGGCGGCGACCGCGCGGTGCACCTCGCCCGCCTCGGCCCAGCGACCGAGGCGCCCCAGGCTCAGGCCCGCGTTGTGCCGCCCGGCCAGCGCGTTGAGCGTCCCGGGCGAGGGAGCGGGCGGCTGCTGCGGTACGGGTTCCTCGGGGCGGCCGGTCACCGGGCGGGCGATCCAGTCACCGGTGAGGCCGGCCGACGGGTCCGGGGGTGTGGTGCCCATCACGGCGCCGGTCGCCTTGTGGCCGGTGGTCATGCCCCGGGTCCAGGACGGCAGCCGGGGCTCGCGGGCGGCGGGCTCGGGGGGCCGGAACTGGGGCTGCGGGGTGACGACGGTCGGCACATACAGCGGGGTGGCCCGGCCCGCGCTGATCCTGCGGGCCAACTCCCGTGCGTCGTGCGGACGGTCCTCCGGGAGCTTGGAGAGAAGGGCCAGGATGACCCGTTCCAGGAACTCGGGCACTTCGGAGCGGTGGCTGCGCGGCGGCTCGGGCAGGGTGTCGCGGTGTCCGACGAGCACCGCCCAGGCGTCGCCGAGGTCGAACGGCGGCACCCCGGTAGCCAGCTCATAGAGCACGCATCCGAAGGAGTACAGATCGCTGCGCTGGTCGACCTCGCCGCCGCTGATCTGCTCCGGCGACATGTAGTGCGGGGTGCCCATCGCGATACCGGTGCCGGTCAGCCGCGAGGTGAAGCCGATGTCGTGACCGAGGCGCGCTATGCCGAAGTCGCAGATCTTCACCGTACCGTCGGTCAACCGCATGATGTTCGCGGGCTTCAGGTCACGGTGGACGATGCCCTGTTGGTGGGTGTAGGCAAGGGCCGCGGCGACCTGGTCGGCGATGTCGACGACGTCCGGGACGGGCAGCGGATGATGCTTGTTGTCCTCCAGGAGCTGGCTCAGATTGCGCCCCTCCAGCAGTTCCATGACGAGGTAGAGCACCCCTTCGGACTCGCCGAAGTCGTGCACGACGGTCACCCCGCGGTGCTGCAACGCGGCGGCCACCCGCGCCTCGCGCCGAAACCGCTCCCGCAGGACACGGGTGAAGGAGTGGTCGTGGTGCGGCCCGAGCGGTTTCAGGCACTTCACGGCGACCTGCCGCCCCAGCGACTCATCGCGCGCACGCCACACTTCCCCCATGCCACCGCGCCCGATCAGATCGATCAGCCGGTACCGGCTCTGGATCAGTCTGGTGTCCGCCATCTCCTGCTGTCGCCCCCGGTCCTGTCCGCCCTCCCCTGGCCCGTCCAGTATGGCGAGCTATCGTCCGAGTTTGTACGGCGCGGGGCGTGAGCCGGGGCCGAGCCGTGACATGGCCCGCAGGATGTGTTTGGGCGGGAGTTGCCAGCGAAGGCGTGCGGGAACGCAGCGCAGCAGGGTGCCGGTGACACGCAACTGCCGGGTGACGGCGGCCGGTTCGGGGGCGGCCCTGCCGTACAACTCGTGGGCGTACGGCGGCAGAGAGGCGTACGCCAGGTGCGCCACGCGCCGCCACAGCACCTCACGCGCCGGGACGAGCAGGGGGTGCGTCGGGGGACGGAGCAGGAAGTCGTCCACTTCGTGCGCCTCGGCTCCGGCGGTCAGTTCGGGCCGTACCTTCTCGAAGTACGCGCGCATCTCGGTCTGGTTCGCCGGTACGGCGTCGGGATCGAGGCCCACCAGGCTGGCGCTGACCAGGTTTTCGCGGATACCGGTCGGCGTGGACGTCGGCGATCGGGTATCCGGAGCGACGCATGACGTGCAGATAGGAGTCGATCTCGGCGCAGTGCACCCACAGCAGCAGCCCCGGTTCGTCGACGCCGTACCGCTCCCCCGTGTCCGGGTCGACGGCGGACAGCATGCTGTGGATCTTCCGCACCCGGGCGCCCGCGCGCTCGGCCGCCTCCGTGGTGCCATTAGGTCGTCGTGCCGACGAAACTCGCGGTGCGCAGCAGCCGGCCCCAGGCTTCCTTCCGGAAGTCGGAGTTCTGCGTGACTCCGCGCACCGCGCGCGGGTGCAGCGCCTGGAGGTACAGCGCGCGGATTCCGGCGACCCACATCATGGGGTCGCCGTGGAGCTGCCACGTCACGGACCGGGGGCCGAACAGCCCCGGGTCATCGTGTCTCATAGACCTTCCTGTCCTACGCCGCACAGGCCGCTCCCGCCTTCTTCCGGCAGCCTTCGACGGCGCATCACCGATAGCCGCGTCACCCGGGTTCCTTTCCAGAGCACCGCTGAGTCATTCTCGCCCGGCACAGCGGGCCTCGACCGTGGGACGCCGGCACCCTCCCCGCAGGTGTCAGGGGTGGGGGTGCGTCACGCCTCGCTGTGGTGCGGCAGAGAGGTTCGGCATCAGCGTCCCACCCGGGGCGGGAGGGGCAGGGGCGATTCGCCCCCGGCCCGGTCCGTTCGGCCCCTCCCCCGGTACTGCGGCGCTCGGCCGGGTCCGCCGTGCGGTGCGTCCTGCGGAACGAGGGCCGATCGGCCCCGTCACCTGCCCGTTCAGCCCCTGGGTCGACCGGCTCGTGCAGCCGAGTCTGGAGGTGAGGCCCGGAGGTTCACCATGACCGACGCCAGCAAGCAGCGGTACCCGCCCTGCTCAGCGACGGCACCACCGTCCGGATCAAGTGGGCGAGCCACGGTGACCGCGACGGCCGTCCGATGGGACTCGTCGAGTACGGCCACGAGCTGGTCGCAGCCCCGTCCGCTGTCCCGCTGCTCTTCGGCCGCGGCACGACTCGCGCCGCGGAGTCCGAGGCACTGGGTCATCTGCTGCACCGGCTGTCACGGACGGCCTGCGACGTGCCGCAGCCGTCCGCGGCGGATCTCGATCCGGCGCCGGCCGGGCCGCACGGCCTCCAGGCCCTCGGCGCCGCGTGCAGCTGCTGCCGCGCCGCATGGACAACCCGTATCGGCGCCGACGGCGCCGAGCGGGTTCCCGTAGCCCCAGAGGAGGACCAGCCATGAAACCCACGAAGATCGGCGCCCTCATGGTCGACGAAGTCGTCACCGTGGACCGCGACACCCCGTTCAAGGAAGTGGCCCGGCTTCTGGAGGCCCATCGCATCAGCGGGCTTCCGGTGACCGACGAGGACGACAAGGTGCTCGGGGTGATTTCCGAGACCGATCTCATGCTCCGCCAGTCGCGTCGGCCCGGACGCGACCCGACTCTCGGTGCCCGGCTGAGCCGTACCTTCCGGCGGGCAGGACGCAAGAGCCGGGCCTGCACGGCGGACGGGCTCATGTCGTCGCCCGCTGTCACTGTCCGGGCGGAGACGACCGCCACGGAGGCCGCCCGGACCATGCTCGGCCACCGCGTCAAGCGCCTGCCCGTGGTGGACGAGGAGGACCGCCTCATCGGCATCGTCACCCGCCGTGACCTGCTGAAGGTCTTCCTGCGCACCGACGACGAGATTCGGCGGGACGTGCAGGAAGGGGTGCTCGCCGACACACTCTGGCTGAACCCGCGCACCGTCGAGGTGCGTGTGCGCGAGGGCGTCGTGACCCTTGCCGGACAGCTGGAGCGACGCAGTGAGAAGTCCGTCGCGCTCGCGATGACCCGTCGTCTGGACGGAGTGCTCGGGGTCGTCGACCACCTGACGTATCAACTCGACGACCGCCGTCTGAAGCCGGCCGAACAGGCCCTGCACGGCGTGGCCGACGACTGGCTGCGCAAGCTCTGAACCGGCGCTCCGGCGCCTTCACCAACCCGGCCGACCCGGTGGGCCCGTGGCGGCCAGCCCAAAGGGGGCAGCAATGACACTCGTCCCGCTCGTTCTGATCGGCGCGGCCGTGCTGGGCGCATGCCTGGTCTTCGGCTACAGCTCCTTCATCGTTGGTTTCGCCCTGATGTCCGTCGGTATCCTCGGTGTCGTCGCGTTCGTCGGCGCACAGGGCGCGATCCGGCGCCCTGGCGAGAACGAGGTGGTCATCGAACGGCGTTATCTGGGCGACCACGACGACCACAGGCACTACCGGTCGTGACCGTCACCGGTTCGCGACGTCTCTACCTGGTGAAGCGGCCGATCCCACTCCCCACCGCCTCACCAGGTGACGACCTGCCGAAAACCCTGCCATGATCACGACACTCGGCGTCCCTGCTTCCGCGCAGAGGCACCCACCTGGCGGTCTTCGACCCTGGCTGCCGCTGGGCCCTCGCGGTCGGCTGCCCCGGTCGGAGGCCGTGGAAACGACCGCCGTCGGTTTCGCCTCGGTTCTCACAGGCCTGTGAGACCGCTGTACTGAAACCGGTCACCGCCAAGGGACCGTTCGGCACAAGACCGGAGCCCATCGGCCCATGCGGTGGTCCGCGGATCGCGGGCATCGTGGGACCGACGGTACGTCGAGGGAGGTCGCCATGGAGGACCGCACAGCCGGGGACGGCATCGTGGTGGGCATCGACGGGTCCGGGGCGTCCATGGCCGCGCTGCGGTGGGCGGCCGAACAGGCCCGTGCACTGCACACACACGTCGTCGCCGTGCACGCCTGGGAGCCCAAGGGGTTCGGATTGGCCCCCTACGCTCGTGTGCCGACCGGCCCGACACACGCCGAGCAGCGCGTCGAGGCAGCGCGGTTGCTCGCCTCGACCGTACGGAAGGTCTTCGGTCCGCGGATCGACGACTCGGTACGGGCCGTCGTAGTGGAAGGGCCGCCCGCGCGCATGCTGCTGGAACAGACGAGTGGAGCTGTGCTGCTCGCGCTCGGACACAAGACGCACGAGCAGGACGGTCTGCCTGCCTTCGGCATGGTCGGCCGCGCTTGTCTGCGCGGCGCGAAGGTGCCCGTCGTCGCCGTGCCCGCCACCGAGCGGCACACCGCACCGCTCAGGGTTGTCAGCGCGTCTCGCGGCTCGCGCAGAGGAGCTGCGTGACGGGGCGGGCAGACGGTCGACCGGACCGGCGCGTGAGAACGGCGCCTTGCCGGACGGCCCTCGACTGCCGGGGCCGAGTGACCGTCCGATGTCCATGGACGAATCAGGTCCCGCAGCGCGAGACCGGGATGAGCGGCATCGGGTCGCCGTCCAGGACGACGGTGGCGACGATGCCGGATGGGACGGCCAGGGACGACATGCTCCCGGCCGTCTCCCACACGGCGACGGAGACCAAAGTAGGCGCCGCCTTCCGGTGGCGCTCGGCCTTCCGGCAGGCGGACGGCGCAGCGAAACGTGTGCGTGGCCGGACGACCGGCCACGCACACGCGGTGCGGCGCGGCGCACGACGGCGCTCAGACGTGCCGCACGGAAATCGTCCTGGTGCCTTCCTTCTTCTCCGGCACCGGGACCGTGACGGTCAGGACCCCGTCCTTGTACTCCGCGGTCGCCTCGTCCCCCTCGGCACCGGCCGGAAGCCGGACCACGCGGGTCAGGGTGCCATAGCGGAACTCGGTGTGGTGCTTGTCCTTCGTCTCCTCGATGCGCTCGGCGCGCAAGGTCAGCAGGCCTTCCGTGACGGTGATCTCGACGTCCTTCTCGGGGTCGATGCCCGGGAGTTCGGCCCGCAGTACGTACGTTCCGTCTGTCAGCCGCTCCTCGATACGGATGCCGTGCGTCCCCGGCGCGGTCTGCGCCACGGGGAACCCGCTGTCGACCCACCCGAACAGGTCAGGCAGCGTCGCCCAGTTGGGCAACCTCTCGATCATGCCGCTCATGTCACCCTCCTCATTCCCTTCCGCTTACCAGCGTCCCGCGCCTCGGCGGAGGCCGGGTGGGGCCGACCGGCCCCAACGCAGGGCCCTTTGGGCCCTGTCAGCCGCTCATCCTCTTCCGCCGGCGCGGGCCGACGGGCGCGTAGCGGGGCTGGTGAGACGTTCGGACGGACCCGTGCGCTCGATCGGCTGGACCTGACGGTCGCCACCGGCTCGGTGCACGTTCTCCCCGGCCCCGACGGGGCGGGCAGGACCACGGCCGTCCAGGTCTGAGACCGCTCGGCCCGGCCGGATTGCGACGGCGGGACGTCGGCCAGGTTCCCGTGGACGGCTCGGCTGCCGTGCAGAGGGGCCGTTCGGCCCTGTGGTCGGGACGCACCGGCCCCTGACGGCGGTGGGGCCGGCGCGCCGATTCTGGTGGGGCAGGGTCCGCACACTTTCGTACGGACACCGGCCAGAGGAGGTGTCGGTCATGCTGCGCCCCGTTGTCGTGGGAATGGACGGATCGAAGGAGAGCGTCGCCGCCGCGGAGTGGGCGGCCCGGGAGGCGCTCAGGCGCGGTCTGCCGCTGCGTCTGGTGCACGCCTGGGAGGGGGGTACGGCCCCCACCGAGTCGAAGCTGCCCGAACTGGACGCACCGCGCCACTGGTCGCGGCGCATCGTGCGCGACGCCATGGATCGCATCAACGAACGCTATCCGCAGCTCTTTCTGAGTGCCGCGCAGATCTCCCGTCCCGCCTCCGACGCTCTCGTCGCCGCGGGGGACGAGGCCGAGCTGCTGGTACTGGGCAGCCGTGCGTTCAGCGGCTTCGGCGGCTTCATGGCCGGATCCGTCGCGCTGGCGACAGTCGCCCATGTGACGCGCCCGGTCGTCCTCGTGCGGGCGGACGAGACCCTGGAGGCCGAGCACCTGCCGGACGCGGAAAGCCGCCCTTCCACGGTCACCCCGTACCGTGACGTCGTCGTCGGCGTCGACCCCGCGAACGCGTGCGAGGAGGTGCTCGCCTTCGCCTTCGAGAGCGCGATGCTGCGGGCGGCGCCGCTGCGGGCCGTGTACACGTGGCAGCTGCCGTACATGGAGGCAGCCGCGGAGGCGAAGGCGCGCAGGGCAGTGGGGGCGCGCGCCGCGAAGACGCTGACCGCCGTGCTGCGTCCGTGGCGGGAGAAGTTCCCCACCGTCGAGGTCCACGAGCTGGCACCGGAGGGCAGCGCCGCCCAGCGGCTGGTGGATGCCACCCAGGACGCCGGCCTGCTGGTCGTCGGCCGCCACATCCGCCCGGCCAGGCTGGGCACGCACACCGGGCCCGTCGCACACGCGGTGATGCATCACGTCCGTTGCCCGGTCGCCGTCGTGCCGCACCAGTGAGTGTCCCGCACCGGATCCCAGGACAGGAGGGTGCCGTGTTCCAGGTACGCATCCACGGCCGCGGCGGCCAAGGAGCCGTCACGGCCGCGGAGCTGTTGTCGGTGGCGGCGTTTCTGGAGGGCCGCCACGCTCAGGCTTTCCCGAGCTTCGGCTCTGAGCGGACGGGGGCTCCGGTGATGGCGTTCTGCCGGATCGACGACCGGCCGATCCGGGTCCGCGAGCCCGTCGCCCGGCCCGACGCCCTCGTGGTCCAGGACGCGACGCTGCTGCACCAGGTGGACGTCTTCGCCGGCCTGCGGCCCGGCGGCCCGGTTCTGGTCAACTCCCCTTATGACACCGCTCACCTGGGTCTGGAGTCACTCACCGGTCCGGTCCTCACGGTCCCCGCCACCGCACTCGCCCTGCGCCATGTCGGGCGTCCGGTGCCCAGTGCCGTCCTGCTCGGCGGACTCGCCGCCCTCACCGGCTGCGTGACGCTCGACTCGCTGACCGCCGCGATCCGGGAACGCTTCCCCGGGAGGCTGGGGTCGGCCAACGCGGACGCCGCCCGGGAAGCGTACGAGTACGTCGAGGTCCTTCGTCAGGAGTACGCCCATGCTGAAACAGACTGAGGGCTCGCGCGCGGTCGCCGAGACCGTCGCCTACTGCCGCCCGGAAGTGATCGCCGCCTACCCCATCTCCCCGCAGACCCACATCGTGGAGGAGCTCAGCCGCCTGGTGAAGTCCGGTGCGCTGAAGCCGTGCGAGTACGTCAACGTCGAGTCGGAGTTCGCCGCGATGTCCCTGTGCATCGGCGCCTCGGCGGCCGGTGCCCGCACCTACACGGCGACCGCGAGCCAGGGCCTGCTGTACATGGTGGAGGCCCTCTACAACGCCTCGGGCCTCGGCCTGCCGATTGTGATGACGGTCGCCAACCGGGCCATCGGCGCGCCCATCAACATCTGGAACGACCACAGCGACAGCATGTCCCAGCGCGACTCCGGCTGGATCCAGTTGTACGCCCGCGACAACCAGGAGGCCGCCGACCTGCACCCGCAGGCCTTTCGGCTGGCCGAGGAGCTGTCGCTGCCGGTGATGGTGTGCATGGACGGCTTCGTCCTCACACACGCCTGGGAGCGGATCGAAGTGCCGGAACAGGCGCAGGTCGACGCGTTCCTGGCGCCGTACGAACCCCGCCAGGTCCTGGACCCGGCCGAGCCGGTGTCGATCGGCGCGATGGTCGGCCCGGAGGCCTTCACCGAGGTGCGCTACCTCGCCCACGCCAAACAGATGCAGGCCCTGGAGGCGATCCCCAGGATCGCGGCGGAGTTCCGTCAGGTGTTCGGGCGGGAGTGCGGCGGCCTGGTCCATCCGTACGCCTGCGGAGACGCCGAGACGATCGTCGTCGTCCTGGGGTCGACGTTCGGCACGGTGTGCGACGTCGTCGACGAGATGCGCGAACGCGGGGTGCGCGTCGGCGCCCTGGCGATCACGTCCTTCCGCCCGTTCCCGCTGGAGGAGGTGCGTGCCGCGCTGGGCGGGGCCCGCCAAGTCGTCGTGCTGGAGCGGGCGTTGGCGGTCGGAATCGGAGGAATCGTCTCGGCGAACGTACGCACCGCGCTCTCCGGGATCCAGCTCGACGGCCACACCGTGATCGCCGGGCTCGGCGGGCGCGCGATCACCAAGGCCTCGCTGCACCGGCTGTTCGCCGACGCGCTCGCCGGACGACTCGGGCAGCTGACGTTCCTGGACCTCGACACCGGCCTGGTGGAGCGGGAGTTGGCCCGCATGGCACGGACCCGGCGGTCCGGGCCGTCGGCCGAGAACATCCTGCGTGATGCGGGGAGCAACCGATGAGCACCGCACGGCAGGTGAAGTTCTACCAGGTCGGCAGCTTCGCGGCCGGAAACCGGCTGCTGGGACCGGAGTTGCAGTCGGACCAGGCGGACCCGGACCGGTCCAACGCGCTCACCTGCGGTCACCGCGCCTGCCAGGGCTGCGGCGAGGCGCTCGGCGCCCGGTACGTCATGGACGCGGCGCAGCGGGCGGCCGGCGGCAAGGTGATCGCGGTCAACGCGACCGGCTGTCTGGAGGTGTTCTCGACGCCGTACCCGGAGACCTCCTGGCAACTCCCCTGGCTGCACTCACTGTTCGGCAACGCGCCCGCGGTCGCCGCGGGTGTCGCCGCCGCACTGCGCGTCAAGGGCCGCACCGACGTCCGCGTGGTCGGACAGGGCGGGGACGGCGGGACGGTCGACATCGGACTGGGCTGTCTGTCCGGCATGTTCGAACGGGGCGACGACGTCCTGTACGTCTGTTACGACAACGAGGCCTACATGAACACCGGCGTGCAGCGTTCCGGGGCCACTCCCCCGACCGCGCGCACGGCGACCACCCAGGCGGTCGGCGAGGAACCCGGCGCCCCTTTCGGGCAGGGCAAGAGCCTGCCGCTGATCGCGATGGCGCACGAGATCCCGTACGTCGCCACGGCCACCGTCGCCGGGCTCCGCGACCTGGAGGCCAAGGTGCACCGGGCGATGGGGATGCGCGGAGCCCGCTACCTGCAGGTGCTGGTGCCCTGCCCGCTGGGCTGGGGTACGGCGCCCCGTGACACGGTGCGCATCGCACGCCTCGCCGAACAGAGCGGACTGTTCCCGGTGTTCGAGGCCGTCGACGGCGAGGTCACCGACGTCACCCGCATCCGGCGGCGCGTGCCGGTCGAGGAGTACCTGCGCCCGCAGAAGCGGTACGCGCACCTCTTCGAACCGGAGGTCCGTACCGACGTCATCGCCCGTCTCCAGCGGGCCGCCGACCGCACCGTCGCCCGCTTCGGGCTGCTGGCCGAGGAGGAAGTTCCGTGAAGGAGAAGCCGTTCGCGATCACCCTGGACGTGGGGTCCAGCCTGGCCAACCGGACCGGCGCCTGGCGCACCGAACGTCCTGAGTACGTCCACCGGCTGCCGCCGTGCAACCAGGCCTGTCCCGCCGGGGAGAACATCCAGCAGTGGCTCTTCCACGCGGAGAGCGGCGACTACGAGTCCGCCTGGCGGGAGTTGATGCGGGACAACCCGCTGCCCGCCGTGATGGGCCGGGTCTGCTACCACCCGTGCGAGACCGCCTGCAACCGCGTGCAGGTCGACAACGCCGTCGGCATCAACGCCGTGGAGCGTTTCCTCGGAGACGAGGCGATCCGGCACGGCTGGAGGATTCAGGGTCCTTCGGACTCCTCCGGCACGGGGGTCCCCCCGGCCGGAGGCTGGAGCAGGGTCCTGGTCGTCGGTTCCGGTCCGGCCGGGCTGTCGGCGGCGTACCACCTGCGGCTGCTCGGGCACGAGGTGACGATCCGTGAGGCGCAGGAGCGGCCCGGCGGCATGATGCGGTACGGCATTCCGCGCTACCGGCTGCCCCGCGAGGTGCTGGACGCCGAGATCGACCGCATCCTGGCGCTGGGGGTCACGCTGGAGCTCGGGACGCGGGTCGACGACGTGCTCGCCGCACAACGGGACGGTGGCTTCGACGCGGTGTTCCTGGCGGTGGGCGCCGGCATCGGCCGCCGCGCCTACATCCCGGCGGGCGACAGCGCGCGCATTCTCGACGCGGTCTCCCTGCTGGCAGGCGTGGAGGGCGGCCGGCCGCCCCTGCTGGGCCGCCGGGTCGCCGTGTACGGCGGCGGCAACACTGCCATGGACGCGGCCCGCACCGCGCGCAGGCTCGGCGCCACCGACGCCGTCGTGGTCTACCGGCGCACCCGCGACCGGATGCCCGCGCACGACGTGGAGGTGGAGGAGGCGTTGGAGGAGGGCGTGCGGATGAAGTGGCTGTCCACCATCAAGCATGCCGACGGCGAACGGATCACCGTCGAGCGGATGCAGCTCGACGAGACCGGATTCCCTCAGCCCACGGGCGAGTTCGAGGAGCTGGAGGCCGACACCGTGGTGCTGGCGCTCGGCCAGGAGTCCGACCTGTCCCTGCTGCGGGACGTGCCCGACCTGTCGGTGGACCACGGCACGGTGCGGGTGGCCGACGGGCTGATGACGGGGCATCAGGGCATCTTCGCCGGCGGCGACATGGTGCCCGCCGAGCGGACGGTCACGGTGGCTGTGGGGCACGGCAGGAAAGCGGCGCGCCACATCGACGCCTGGCTGCGCGGCACGTCCTACGAGCCCGGCCCCAAGCACCCGGCCGCCGACGCCGACCGGCTGAACACCTGGTACTACTCGGACGCACCGGCGTCCGTGCGGCCCCAACTGGCGATGGCCCGCCGTGTCTCCACCTTCGACGAGGTCGCCCAGGGGCTCGACCGGTCCACCGCGCTCTTCGAGGCCCGGCGCTGCATGTCGTGCGGGAACTGCTTCGAGTGCGACAACTGCTACGGCGTCTGCCCCGACAACGCCATCACCAAACTCGGGCCGGGCAAGGGGTTCGCGATCGACCTCGACTACTGCAAGGGGTGCGGACTGTGCGCGGCCGAGTGCCCGTCCGGGGCGATCGACATGGTGATGGAGGAATGACGGGACGGGCATCCCGACGCCGGCCGGCGCGACCGCGGTGACCACCACGGCCCGGCGCCGGTTCACCATGGGCGGCCCGACCGCCCCTTCGCAGGAGCGGCACTGCTCCGACGGCCACGCCACGCTCACCGCCACCAGCTCCGGCATCTTGTCGGGTGAGTCCCTCACCGGGGGCGGCCGGCTTCTTCGGACTCCGGCTGCCCGGGCTGGTGTTCATCAGCCGACCCCGCGTCCGAGGTGGGCCCCGCATCGTTCGCGGGACCCACCTCGGAGCCGTACGTCAGCTGACGAACTCGCTGACGGCGGCCTTCAGTTCGCTCAGTCCCTTCTTCGCGTCGGTGAAGAACATGCCGGTCTTCGGATCGGTGTAGAGCTCGTTGTCGATGCCCGCGTACCCGTGCCCCATCGAGCGCTTGATGACGACGACGCTCTTCGCCCCGTCGACGTCGAGGATCGGCATGCCGGAGATCGCGTTGCCGGGGCGGCGGGCGATCGGGTTGGTCACGTCGTTCGCGCCGATCACCAGTGCCACGTCCGCCTGCGGGAACTCGGGGTTGACGTCGTCCATCTCCTTCAGCTGGGTGTACGGCACGTTCGCCTCGGCCAGCAGCACGTTCATGTGACCGGGCATACGACCCGCGACGGGGTGCACTGCGTAACTGACATCGATGCCCTGCTCGCTCAACAGCTTCGCCAGAGCACCGAGTTCGTGCTGCGCCTGGGCGGCGGCGAGACCGTAGCCCGGGACGAAGACGACCTTGCTCGCGTACGCCAGCTGGATCGCCACGTCGTCCACGGACACGGACCGCACCTGGGCCGGGGCCCCGCCCTCACCGGTCGTCGCCGGAGCGTTGTCACCGGTGCCGAAGCCGCCGATGACGATGTTGGCGATGGAACGGTTCATGGCGTCGGCCATCAGCTTGGTGAGGATGCCGCCCGAGGCGCTGACGAGCATGCCCGCGATGATCAGCGCGGTCTCGTCGAGCACGAAGCCCGCCATCGCGACCGCGGATCCCGTGAAGGCGTTCAGCAGGGCGATGACGACCGGCATGTCGGCGCCGCCGATGGGCAGCACCATGGTCACGCCGAACAGCAGCGCGACCACCACGAGCCCGTACAGCGCGGTGCGGGAGTCGGGGGCCAGCACCAGCCAGACGGTGCCGGCGACGAAGGACACCGGCAGCAGCACGTTCAGCAGGCGTGCCCCGGGGAACACCACGGGCGCACCGGACACCATTCCCTGGAGCTTGCCGGCCGCGATCAGGGATCCGGAGAAGGTGACCGCGCCGATCACGATGTCCAGCGCGCCGGGTACCGAGACACGTGCGCCCAGCCCCGCCGGATTCTCGGTCTGGAGCAGGTCGTTGACGGCGATGAGCGCTGCCGCGCCGCCGCCGACGGCGTTGAAGAGGCTGACCAGCTGCGGCATGGCGGTCATCTGCACCTCGCGCGCCGCCCACAGGCCGAGCACCGCGCCCAGGAGGCCGCCCGAGACGAGGACGAGCCAGCCGGTTCGGCTGATCACGCCCTCGTCGGCGACGAGCCAGACGGTGGCGGCGATCGCCGCGGCCATGGCGGCGGCTGAGAGGGTGTTGCCGCGGCGGGCGGTGCGCGGGTGGTTCATCAGGTGCAGGCCGATGACGAAGCACGCGGCCGCGGCCAGGAAAACATAGTGGACGGTGTCGGAAACCATGACGCTCACTCCTCGGCCTTCTTCTCGGCCTTCTTCTCGGTCGCCGGCCGTGCCCTGAACATTTCCAGCATCCGGTCGGTGACGACGTATCCGCCGACGACGTTCATCGCGCCGAACACCATGGCCGCGAAGGCCAGGGTGTATCCGAGCCAGGTGTGCGACTCGGCCGCGATCAGCATGGCGCCGATGACGACGATGCCGTGCACCGAGTTGGATCCGGACATCAGCGGGGTGTGCAGGGTCGCGGGCACCTTGCTGATGACCTCGACACCGACCAGCACGCTCAGCACGAACACGGTGATCGCGGTGAGCAGATCGAGGTCGTTCATGACGTTTCGCCTCCCATCAGGGCTCCCGTGATCTCGTCGGCCGGGTCGAGGACCAGGTCGCCGTCCCGCACCAGGTGGCGCAGCAGGGCGACGAGGTTGCGGGCGTAGGCCGTGGACGCGGCGGTGGCCATCGCGGACGGCAGCCGCCCGGCGCCGATCACGGTGACGCCGCCCGCCAGGACGTCCGTCTTGTCGGGCTCGGATCCCTCGACGTTGCCGCCGAGTTCACTCGCGGCGAGGTCGACGACGACCGAGCCGGGCCTCATCCGCCCGAGGACGGCCGACGTCACCAGCAGGGGTGGCCTGCGTCCCGGAACCTGGGCGGTGGTGATCACAACGTCGGAGCGGCCTATGTGCTCGTCGAGCGCCGCTCGTTGGGCTTTCTGCTCATCGGCGGTCAACTCCCGTGCATAGCCGCCTCGTCGGGTTCCCGGTTCCTCGTCGTGCGGGGTCTGGACATCGAGGAACCGGGCTCCCAGCGACTCCACCTCCCCTCGTGACTCGGGGCGTACGTCGTAGCCCGTGACGACGGCGCCGAGACGGCGGGCGGTGGCGATCGCCTGAAGTCCGGCCACACCGGCGCCCAGAACGAGGACCTGCGCCGGGCGCATGGTGCCCGCCGCGGTGGTCAGCATCGGGAAGAAGCGGTCGTACGACTCCGCCGCGACGACGGCCGCCTTGTACCCGGCGACGCTCGCCTGCGAGGTCAGCGCGTCCATGGACTGGGCGCGGCTGAGGGTGCGGGGCAGCAGGTCGAGGCTCGCCGTGCGCACACCCCGCCCGTGGAGCTCCTGGACCAGCGCGGGGTACCGCAGCGGCTCCAGCAGGCCGATGAGGGTCTGGCCGGCGCGCAGCGACCGGGCGGTGTCCGGGTCCGGCGGTCCCACGCACAGGACCGCGTCCGCCCTCGCGTACAACTCGTCGGCCGGTACGACGGCCGCTCCCGCCGCGGTGTAGTCGGCGTCGGCGAACCAGGCTCCGGACCCCGCCCCGGTCTCGATCAGGACGTCGATGCCCGCCTTGTGCAGGAGGGTGACGGCCTCGGGGACGAGGGCGACGCGGCGTTCGCCGGGCGCCCGCTCCCGTACGGCACCTACGGTGACGGTGGCCATGATCTGCTGCCTCTCCCCGGGACCCGGTGGTGCCGGGTCCCAGAACTCTCAGAACTCTCAGAACTCGAGGACGAGCCGGGCTTCGGCCCGTCCGGCGAGGACCTCGTCGAACGAGTCGTTCACCTGGTCCAGGCGCCGCGATTCGGCGATGACCTGGGTGCGTCCGGCCGCGTGCAGCGCGAACACCTCGGTCAGGTCCTGGCGGGTGCCGACGATGGATCCGATGACGGAGATGCCGCTGAGCACGGTCTCGAAAATCGGCACCTTGATCGCCGCGTCGTCGGCGGGCAGCGCCACCATGACGAGGCGTCCACCGCGGTTGAGTGACCGGTAGGCCTGCTCGAACGCCTTGGGTGCGGCGGCGAGCACGACGGCGACGTCCGCGCCGCCGGCCTTCTTGATCTCCTCGACCGGGTCGTGGGTGCGGGCGTTCACGATCTGGTCGGCGCCGAGCCGGTGGGCCACACCCAGCTTGTCGGGTTCGAGGTCGACCGCGGTGACGAAGCCGCCGACCAGGCGCGCGTACTGGAGCGCGAGGTGCCCCAGGCCGCCGATGCCGAAGACGGCGACCCGCTCGGCGGGGATCACACGGGCGACCTTGATCGCCTTGTACGTGGTGACGCCCGCGCAGGTCAGCGGGGCGGCGTCGAAGGAGGTCACGCCGTCGGGCACCCGAACGACCGCGCCCGCGTCGGCGACGGCGTACTCGGCGTAGCAGCCGTCGACGGAGTAGCCGGTGTTGACCTGTGACAGGCACAGGGTCTCCCAGCCGGAGAGGCAGTAGCGGCAGGTGCCGCAGGACGAGCCGAGCCACGGTATGGCGACCCGCTTGCCGGTCAGGTCCGCGGCTACGCCTGTGCCGACGGACTGGACGATGCCGATGCCCTCGTGGCCGGGGACGAACGGCGGCTGTGGCTTGACGGGCCAGTCGCCGTGGGCGGCGTGGATGTCGGTGTGGCAGATCCCGGAGGCCTCCATCTTCACGAGCACCTGGCCGGGGCCGGGCTCGGGGACGGGCAGGTCCTGGATCTCCAGGGGCTTGCCGAAGTCGGTGACTACTGCTGCCTTCATGGCGTCCGCTCCTCAACTGACAGTGTTCCGGGGCGCCTCGACCCGGGTCACGAAATGCAGCCCGTCCCCGGCTGCGAGGGAGAAACCACCCGGTGTGCCCGGTTCGACGTCCAGGACGAAGAAGGGGCGGCCGAGGGCCTCGTACTGGTCGGCGTTCATGTGGAACATGCAGCCCTCGATGACGCCGACGAGCATGTCGCCCTGTCCCAGGGCGAATTCGCCGCCCGGGAAGCACATCGGGTCGCTGCCGTCGCAGCAGCCTCCGGACTGGACGAACATCACCGGTGCGCCGTGGGCGGCGCGCAGGGCCGCGATCGCCTTGCGCGCCGCACGGGTGGCCGTGACGCGCCCGACGGTGCCGTTGTGCAGCTTCGCGGGCATGTCGTCGCCTCCTCCTAGAACAGCCCGAGCGGCTTGGTGCCGTAGCTGACCAGCAGGTTCTTGGTCTGGCTGTAGTGCTCGAGCATCATCTTGTGCGTCTCGCGGCCGATGCCGGAGACCTTGTATCCGCCGAACGCCGCGCCGGCGGGGTACTGGTGGTAGCAGTTGGTCCAGACCCGGCCGGCCTTGATCGCGCGGCCCATCCGGAAGGTGCGGTTGGTGTCGCGGCTCCACACGCCGGCCCCGAGGCCGTACAGCGTGTCGTTGGCGATGGCCAGTGCCTCGGCCTCGTCCTTGAAGGTGGTGACCGCGAGGACGGGTCCGAAGATCTCCTCCTGGAAGACCCGCATCTTGTTGTGGCCCTTGAGAACGGTCGGTTCGAAGAAGAAGCCGTCCGCGAACTCTCCGCCGAGCGCGGGCCGGTGGCCGCCGACCAGCAGGTCGGCGCCTTCCTTGAGGCCGATCTCGACGTACGAGGCGATCTTCTCGACCTGTTGTCTCGACACCTGCGGGCCGATCATGGTCGCGGTGTCGAGCGGGTCACCCTGCCTGATGGCGCGGATCCGCTCCAGGCAACGCCCCATGAACTCCTCGTAGATGTCCTCCTGGATCAGGGCGCGGGAGGGGGCGGTGCAGACCTCACCCTTGTTGAACGCGTAGAGCACCAGGCCTTCGACGGCCTTGTCCAGGAAGTCGTCGTCCGCCGCGGCCACGTCGTTGAAGAAGATGTTCGGCGACTTGCCGCCCAGCTCCAGGGTGACCGGGATGATGTTCTGCGCCGCGTACTGCATGATGAGCCGGCCGGTGGTGGTCTCGCCGGTGAACGCGACCTTGGCGATGCGCTTGTTGGTGGCGAGCGCCTTGCCGATCTCGGCGCCAGGGCCGTTGACGACGTTCAGGACGCCCGGCGGGAGGATGTCGCCGATGACCTCCATCAGCTTCAGGATCGACCACGGGGTCGGCGAGGCCGGCTTGATCACTGTGGCGTTGCCCGCGGCGAGCGCCGGGGCCAGCTTCCACGCGGCCATCAGCAGCGGGAAGTTGAACGGGATGATCTGCCCGACCACGCCCAACGGCTCGTGGAAGTGGTAGGCGATCGTCTCCTTGTCGATCTCGGTTATCGAGCTCTCCTCGGCCCGGATCGCCGCCGCGAAGTAGCGGAAGTGGTCGGCCGCGAGGGGGATGTCGGCGGCGAGGGTCTCACGTACCGGCTTGCCGTTCTCCCAGCTCTCGGCGACCGCGAGCTCCTCTCGGTGGGCGTCGATGGCGTCGGCCACCTTGTTCAGCACCGCGGCCCGCTGTGCGGTGCTCGCCTCGCCCCACGCGTCCTTCGCGGAGTGCGCGGCGTCCAGAGCCAGTTCGATGTCCTCGGGCCCCGACTTCGGGATCTCGCAGATCGGCTTGGCAGTGGCGGGGCACAGGTTGAGCGTGTACTGCCCGGTGGTGGGTGCCTGCCACTTGCCGCCGATGAAGTTCTCGTACCGTGGCGCGACGTCCACAAGACTGCCCGGCCCGCCCGGGGGGTCATACTTCATGGCCGTCTCCTCTCCGATCGATTCCTGATCACCACCGGTCACGACGATCGCGGTGATGCTGAGCACGTTAGGAGCGGCAACGCTGCAATACCGCTGCATGCTTCTTGGCCTGCGGCACGCCGGCTCCCCGAAGGTCCAGCGCACGGGCGGCGGCAGCAGCTCGCTGCGGTGACCCGGCGGGCAGGGTGCGGGCGAGCGCGGCCCACGCGGACACGTCGTCGGCTCCCCACGCCGAGGCGACCCAGCGGCGCAGCGGTCCCACGGAACCGCCGGCCAGCACGGCACCGCGCAACTGCTGTTCCAGAGACCGCCGGTGCTCCTCGACGAGCGGTGCCTCGGACCGCGGCAGCAACGGGCCGGGATAGCGGGCGAGGGCCTCGTCCACCCGTCCCTCGGCGAGCAGTTCGGCCACTTCGTCGTAGTCGGTGCGCACCGGGCGCAGCAGCGCGTACGGCCGGGAGCCCAACAGGTCGGGCCCGAGGACCGCCCGTAGCCGGGTCAGTTCGGCGCGCAGCGTCGACGGGGGTATCTCCTGCTCCGAGAGGCCCACTGCGAGCCGGTCACCCGTCACGCCCCGGCCCTCCAGCGCCAGGGCCACCACGATCTCGCTGTGCCGCGGGCTGAGCCGCCGTGACCGCCCCGCGTCCTCCAGCAGAACGCTGTCCCGGCCCAGCGCCCGGAGCCGTACGGCGTCGGAGGCGGCCACGGAGGAACCGGGCATGCGGGCCAGTTCCGCCTCGACCGCCAGCGCGGCCGCACGCACCGCGGCCAGCGCCGGGGGCGTGGCGATACTCGCACCGCCGGAGAGGTCCACCACCCCCAGCAGGCGGCCGGTTCGCAGATCGCGGACGGGAGCGGCCGCACACGACCAGCCGTGGACCGCGGCACTGTAGTGCTCCCCTGCCACTATCTGGACGGCGCGCCCCAACTCCAGGGCGGTTCCCGGCGCGTTGGTACCGGCCAGGCGCTCGGACCACCGGGCGCCCTCGACGAAGCGCATCCGTTCCGCCCGTCGCAGGGCTGCGGAGTCGCCCTCGACCCACAGCAGAGTGCCGTCCGTGTCCCCTATCGCGAAGACGTGCCCGTCGTCCGCGGCGCCGGTACCGAGCAGGTCGCGCAGCAGCGGCAGTGAGGCGGCGAGGGGGTGACCGCGCCGGTACGAGGCCAGGTCCCCGGGCGTCTGGCGCAGGGGTGGGAGGGCGCCGCCGTCGGGGAGTACGCCGCACGCCGTGCAGCGCGCCCACGAGTCGGCCACCAAGGGCCGCACGCCCTGCGCGAGCCCGGGCGACGAGGTCACGAACCGCTCGTGCGCCGCGCGCAGCGCGGACACGGAGGCGGCGGAAGCGTCCATGGCACCTCCCACGTGCCTCTCTCCCAGCTGGTCATGTCAGCCTCACCCGCGCACGGCGCGGGCTGTAGGGGCCGAAGGGCCCCATGGCGGGACCCCGAGGGCCCTGTCCCACTTCCCAGCCTTGCCCTGCGGGCCGGACATGGGGATGGGCCGCAGGGCCACAACAACCCGCCACAGGGACCTTTTTGAAGGGACTGGCGGAGAACCCGGGGGGGTACGCGAGTCACGTGCGCACCGGTGTGACGGTGCGCCCTCGTCATGGTCGGGCGGACAGCTGCCGGCCCGGTCACCACGCACGCCGCCGACGATGTCTTCTCCCGGCAGCACGCCGAGCGGCCTTCCACGCGGGCCGTACTCCTCACCAAGGTCCCGGCCGCCGCCTCAGGAGGCGTGGGGGCACGCGACCGGGTCGCGGCGGCGATCCGC
The DNA here is from genome assembly GCF_033441795.1 of Streptomyces sp. ADMS. Taxonomy (NCBI): domain Bacteria; kingdom Bacillati; phylum Actinomycetota; class Actinomycetes; order Kitasatosporales; family Streptomycetaceae; genus Streptomyces; species Streptomyces sp. ADMS. Next base: position 150,684 of record NZ_JAVFVX010000002.1, read on the forward strand.
TGGACGGCCGACGACGGTTCCGCCCGTACGGGCAGGACTCTGGTGGAGACCGGTCAGAAGTCGGGCGCCAGGATCATCATCTGGCGGGACGCCCGGTCCGAGCTCACCATCGAGCCACCCGGTCCTACGGAGGCGGCCTGCGGGCCGGCGTTCATGGGCACGGCGACCGGCGCCGGAGCACTGGCACGGTGGCGGATCGGCCGGCGGCGGATCGCTCAACGAGGCACGGAGTGGAACGGGGTGGAGCCACAGTGGAGGCACCGGACCCGCTGACGCCCTCGGCCCGGCGGGGTCGCCCGCGGCACTCCCAGCGGGGTAGCCCATGACATGAGGGAATGCACGCGGCGCAAGGTCCTCACCGGCCCTCACTGGGCTCCGGCCGGCCCTCTCGCGTACTTTCCCGCGGAGTGATCCTTGAATCAGCGCGGGCGTCGGGAACGCCATCTGCAAAGGGGCTCCCCCGTCCCCCCGGCCGGGAACGGCGTCCGTGCCGGGGAGACGGCTCGTGACGGACCGTGGCCGCACGTGGGTCGTCGACCCGGCCCGTACCACTTGCCGGCGCATCTCCCCGCAACAGGTCCCCGGTCCGGTCCGGAGCATCACAGGGGTGGCGCGGTCCGGACCGGGGATCGTACGCGCCTGTCCTGCCGCCGGGCAGGCGATGGAAGCGCAGCAGCCGGGACAACCGAACCGCAGGCCGCCCTTCACCACGAGGACACCGTCGCGTGCTCCTCGCCCCGCACCGACTCGTCGCATCCGCGCATCAGTGCCTGCGCCGATTCAACTGACCCTGCCGTCATCACAGTTGGACCCACACCACTCACTTGCGCGGAGGCTCCTGGCCGACCCCGCGGTGAACGGCGAAGACTTCATCACCGACTCGGGGGACAGGTAGCATCGGGCCCGCCGGAGATCAGCCGGACACTGCCATCGGTGCACCCGGGGCGGGATCTGACGAGGTGAAGGGCGGGTCCGGGCATGACGACGCCACCGGTGGACGAGGAGGATCCGCAGGCCAGACTGCGCGATCTGGAGGCGATGCTGGACGCGCTGGGCGACCGGGCCGTCGTCAGGCTGGGCCCGAACGGTGAGGTGATCCGCTGGAGCCGCAGCGCGCGGGCGATGACCGGTTACACCGAATCCGAGGTCGTGGGACGGACCTTGGCTCTGCTGCGGACCGAAGAGGACCGCGGCGCCGGACTGTTGGAACAGGAACTGGAAGCGGTACGCCGGCACGGCCGGCGCGACTTCCAGGGCTGGTGGCTCCGCAAGGACGGCGAGCGGTTCCTGGCCCGCGTCAGTCTGACACCGGTGACCGCCGAGGACGGCACAGTGACCGGTTTCGTCGAGGTCCTGCGGGACGCCACCGAGGCCGCACGGGCCGAGTCGCTCTTTCACGGCCTGCTGGAGTCGGCTCCCGACGCCATGGTGATCGTGGGGTCGGACGCGCGGATCATCCTGGTCAACCGGCAGGCAGAGGCCTTGTTCGGCTTCGAACGCGACGAGTTGGTCGGCCAGGAGATCGAGGTGCTGGTACCGGCCCGCTTCCGTGACCGTCACGTGGGCCACCGCACCGGCTTCCTGCACAACCCCCAGGTGCGGCCGATGGGCGCCGGACTGGAACTGCAGGGACGGCGCCGGGACGGCACGGAGTTCCCCGTCGAGATCAGCCTGAGCCCGTTGGAGACCGCCGAGGGCCGGCTCGTCGCCGCCGCGGTCCGGGACGTCACCGAACGGCGGGAGACCGAGCAGCGCCTGCAGCGCCAGCGCGACGAGATCCTGGAACTGTCCACGCCCGTGATCCAGGTGTGGGACAAGGTCCTGGCACTGCCGATCATCGGCACCCTGGACACCCTGCGGGCCACGCGGCTGACCGAGGGGCTTCTGGAGAGAATCGCCCAGACCCAGGCCGAGGTGGCGATCCTGGACATCAGCGGGGTGCCCACCATCGACACCCAGGTCGCCCAGCACCTGCTGAAGACGGTGCAGGCGGCCGCGCTGATGGGCACGGTGAGCATCATGAGCGGCGTACGGCCGGAGACCGCCCAGTCCATGGTGCACCTGGGCATCGACATGGGTCGCCTGCGCTCCCGCAGCACCCTTCAGGACGCGCTCCAACTGGCCCTGGCAGTGCTGGCCGAGCGGGCCGGGACAGCGCAGGCGGCCGCCCGGGCCCTGACGTCCGGGGAGCCACGGTGAGCGAGGACGTGGTGCCGGTCATGCGGATCGGCGACACGCTGCTGGTGGCGCTCCAGGGCGACCTGGACGACACCACGGTCATCAGGATCGAGGAGCAGCTCACCCGGGAGATCGCCCGGACCGCCGCGACCGGCATGCTGATCGACGTCAGCCGACTGAGCGTGGTCGACTCCTTCATCGCTCGTGTCCTGGCTCGCATCGTGGCCATGGTCCGGCTGCTGGGCGCGCAGGCGGCAGTCGTCGGCATCCAGCCCGCCGTCGCCATCACCCTGGTCGAACTCGGCGTCCCCATGGGTCACTTGGACACCGCGCTCAACGCCGAGCAGGGCCTGGCGCTGCTGGCCCGGCTGCGCCGCGGCGATGCCGGCACGGGATGACCATGCCGACACAGACGGAAACGGCCCGGGAGTCGGCCGCGTTCGACATCATTGACGAGTCCGACCTGATCCGCGTGCGCAAGGTGCTGCGCACCGAGGCCGAAGCGACCGGGCTCAACCTGGTCGACACGACCAAGCTGATCACCGCGGGCAGCGAGCTGGCCCGCAACATCCTCAACTACGCCACCGGCGGCCGTGGCCGGTTCCGCGTCGAACAGATTCACGGCCAGGGCAGGCGGGGGGTCCGGGCCACGTTCGCCGACGACGGCCCGGGCATCGATGACGTCGGACAAGCGATGACCGACGGCTTCAGCACCCGCGGCAGCATGGGCCTGGGACTGCCGGGTGCGCGTCGGCTGGTGGACGACCTGACCCTGGCCTCCGCCGCCGGTTCGGGCACGACCGTGGTGATCGTGAAGTGGCAGAGATGAGCGAGGCAGAACACCGGCTCTGCGCGGTCGGGGCCGAGGAGGACGTGGGCGCGTTGCGCCGCACGGTGGCTCGAATGGCGGTGGGGCAGCCCGGATTGCGCCCGGGCGTGGCCGAACTGGTGGCCACCGAACTGGGCACCAACCTCGTCCGGCACACCGGCAGCGGCAGTTACGTGCTGGCTCGCAGGGCCGGGGACGGGATCGAGCTGATCTCCGTCGACCGCGGCCCGGGGATGCCCTACGGTGCCCTCGCCCCCGACATCGACACGGTCACGTCCCCGGCGCGAGGAGGAGGGCTGAACGCGGGCCTGAGCGTCGTACGCCGGCACACCGCGGAGTTCGACTGCTACTCGACCCTGCGTGGCACGGTCCTCTACGCCCGCCTCGGCACCGTGGCCCCACAGCCGGTCGGCCGCTGGCGCTTCGGCGCCGTCGACATCCCCTACGGCGGCGACGGCCGGTCCGGCGACGCCTGGGCCGTCACACCGGGACCGCAGTTGGCCGCCATGGTCGTCGACGGCCTCGGGCACGGCTCCGCCGCGGCCGTCGCGGCCCGTACCGCGATCACGGAGTTCGAACGCGAGACGGCCGCCGACCCCGCCCGGCTGGTCGGGCGCGCCCACGAGGCGATGCGGGCCACCCGTGGCGGTGTGCTGGGCACGTGTCTGATCGATCCCGGCCGCGGTGAGCTGACCTACACCGCGGTCGGCAACATCACCGGGCGCGTCCTGGCCCGTGGCCGCACCGTCCACCTGCTGGACCGCCCGGGCACCCTCGGCACCCACCTGCCGCTGCCCAACGTCCGCCCGCAGCACTGCCCCTGGGAACCCGGCGCCACCCTGATCCTGGTCTCCGACGGGATCCGCTCCGGCTGGAACCTCGACGATCACCCGCGTCTGCTGGAGCACCACCCGGCCGTCGTCGCCGCCGTCGTCCACCGTGACCACGGACGGCCCACGGACGATGCCACGGTGCTCGTGGTCCGCGACAGGCCGGACACGGCATGATGGACGAGGCTCACCTCATCTCAGGCGAAGGACGGTCAGGCATGGGGAATCCGGGCAGCCTCCAACCTCTCGACGGACCGTCTCCCGCGGATCACGACGCCTCCCAGGAAGCCGAGTCGGCGCGTCACGCACGTCTTCTCGGCGAGCTGCGCCAGGAGTTGGACGACACCAACCGGGGCCTGATCGCCCTGCACACCGAGTTGGAGACCACCCGGCTGGCCGAGGCTCGCCTCGCGGCCATGGTCGCCTCCTCCGACGACGCCATGTTCTCCCTGGACCTCGACTGCCGTGTCCAGACCTGGAATCCGGGCGCGCGGCGCCTGCTCGCCCACACCGAGCAGCACATCACCGGGCAGCCGGCCGACACGCTGATGTCCGACGCGGCACGCGCAGCGCTCCGAACGGCGCTGGAGCAGATCCGCTCCGACCGGCGCGCCGAGTCGTATGCGTGCCGCTGGCTCCGGGCGGACGGCACGGAGGTCGACGTGGCCGTCACCGTCTCGGCGATGCGCGACGCCGGCGGTGGCCTGATCGGCTATTGCGCGACGGCCCGGGACATCACTCACCAGCTCGCCGCCCAGGCCGAACTGGCCGCCGCCCGCGCCGACCGCGAGGTGATGGCCGAGCGCGACCGCATCGCCCGCGACCTGCACGACATGGTCATCCAGCGGGTCTTCGGCGCCGGACTCGCCCTGCAGAGCACAGCTGCCCGCCTTCCCCACTCCGAGGCCGACCGCATCCACACAGCCATCGGCGAACTCGACGCCACGATCCGCGAGTTGCGCACCACTATCTTCGACCTCCACCAGCCCGCGCAGAAAGCGGCCAGCCTCCGGGCCCAGGTCCTCGACGAGACCTCCGCCGCACACGACCGCCTCGGCTTCGCCCCCTCCGTCGAGTTCGACGGTCCGGTCGACGCCGCCCTCCCCGACGCGACCGCCGCCCACCTGCTCGCGGTCCTGCGCGAGGCATTGTCCAACGCCGCCCGCCACGCCCATGCCTCCGCCGTCACCGTCTCCATCCAGGCCGGCGGTGACCTGCTGCTGGAGGTCACCGACAACGGCCGCGGCCTCGATCCGGCCGTCACCCGCAGCAGCGGCCTGACCAACCTGCGCCGACGCGCCGAGAGACTCGGCGGCAGCTTCGACATCGTCAGCCCCGCGGGAAGCGGCACCCACGTGCGCTGGCGCATCCCGCTGATCGCAACGGACCCGGCACTCACATCCTGACGTTCACCACGCAGGAGGGCCGGCGGACGACGGAGTCGGCCTTGCCCGGGCTGAAATCGTGCAGGCCGCCTCATGGAGGGCTCAATGGCCCGGACGCAGGCCGCACGACCTCCCTCGTTGTGCCATCCTGAGGGGGAGGCACCGGCTGTGCCGGACGGATCACACGCTCCACACGTTCCCGGGCGGCCGCCGGCAACGGGTCGCTCGAAGGACACCTGGCGCGGCGCACCGGCAGACCGCCGACTGTCCGCCTTCCCTTCCCGACCACGGGGCACCCTCATGACCCGCCAGCCATGACGAACAAACCACCACCACCGCCTGACCGGGGCGCCGTCGGACATCGCCGTCCGCGTCGACCGTGCCGTACTGAACCAACGTTCCAAACACAGTGCGCAGCAGTTTCGACCCCGGCAGATCTGCCTACTGTGGGTGGGCGTCGATATGCCGCCGACGGTCGCACATGCGTTCCGGTGAGGCCGTCGAGCGCTTCGGCCCCACGGGGGTGTGCTGTGGAATCTCCAACCGATCCCGGGCAGGTACTAACCGACACCGACGGCGACACCGTCGGCCGACAGTTCCAACAGCCCGGCCTGACGTCGAGGGCTCTTCCGTTCGGGCTGGTCGCCGTCGTGGCCACGGGCAGCGTCCTGGTGCCGGACGGTGACGTGCAGTCCTGGCTGGAGTACTGGTCGAGCGTCACGCTCCTGCTCGTCTGCGCCGCCGCTTTCCTCTTGCCCTGGCAACGGCTACCGGCATGGGCCCCGGTGCTGGTGCCGCTGACCTACACCCTGTCCGTCCTGGAACTGAGCCTGGCATCGGGCGCGGCCTCCGGTGTGGGACTGCTGCTGCTGGTCCCGCTGATCTGGTCGGCGCTGTTCCACCACCGGTGGGAGTCGGCGTGCGTGGTGGTGGCGGTGGTGGCGGTCCAGGCAACGTCGTCCATCGCTCAGGCGACGCCCGGTGCCGTGGTCGCCAGACGCCTGGTCCTCTGGAGCGCCCTCAGCGTGCTGATCGCGGTGGCGGTTCATGGATTGCGGGACCGTGTCAGAGACTCGCTGATGGCCAACGCGGCGTTGCAGACGGAGGTCCGCGAGCTTTCTCTGGCCCGGGAACGGGACCGTATCGCCACTGATCTCCGCGAGAGCGTGGTACGGAAGGTCTTCGACGCCGGGCTGGACCTGAACAGCACGGCCGCGATGATCGACGAGGGCCCCGCACGCAGGCAACTTCTGCACGGCGTGGCCGAACTCGACGAGGTGATCCGGACGCTGCGGGAGAGCGTGTTCGACCTGGGCCATGACGCCGGCCATCCGATCGGCGCCTCGAAAAAAGCCGAACCCGACGAGCGCTGACGACAGGCAGTCATCCGCGCAGACGGTCCGGGGCCCCGCAGCGCTCGCGTGAGCACCTGGGCACGGCGGGTTGCCGCCCACGGACCAGGGGGCGTCGAAGCTGTCGTTCGGCCCAGGCGGAAGGGCCGTTCGTCCCCTGCCGGACGGGCCGGTCTCCGCGATGTGATGGACGGGGACCTGACCGAAGGTCGCCGCGACAGCCGGACGAGGTGAGCCATGGACAGCCCCACCAGCCTCACCCTCACGGCGCGGCTGCGCCGCATCACGGACGCCATCGTCCTCCCCCGGCTGGAACCCGCGCTCCTGGCCGTCACGGCGGCGGCTCTGACGGCCGGCGGCATCGCCTGGCTCGTCGGCGCTGACGACCTCGCGGACCTGTTCTGGGGGCTGGGCACGGTATCCGCCGTCGTACCCGCGGTGGGGTGGGTGCTGCACGCGCTGCGCCACGGACGCGCGGGCGTGGACCTGATCGCCGTGCTGGCGCTGGCCGGCACCCTGGCCGTGGGCGAGTACCTTGCCGGGGCCCTGATCGCGCTGATGCTCGCCACCGGCCGCACCCTCGAAGCCGCCGCCCAGCGGCGTGCCTCCCACGACCTGCGAGCCCTGCTCGAACACGCGCCGCGCTCGGCGCGCCGCCGTACGGACGCCGGGGTGGACACGGTGCCGCTGGCCGATGTCGGGGTCGGCGACCTGCTCGTCGTAGGTCCAGGCGAGGTGATCCCCGTGGACGGCCGGGTGGTGAGCACCGCCGCCGTCCTCGACGAATCAGTGCTCACCGGTGAGCCCCTCCAGGTCGAACGGCCGCAGGGCGAAACGGTCCGCAGCGGTGTGGTCAACGCGGGAGGCGCCTTCGAACTGCGCGCGACCGCGACCGAGCAGGACAGCACCTACGCGGGCATCGTCCGCCTCGCCCAGCAGGCCGGGGCGGAGTCCGCGCCCGTGGTGCGGCTCGCCGACCGCTACGCGGCCTGGTTCCTTCCCCTGTCCCTCGTGGTGGCGGGACTGGCCTGGCTGATCAGCGGATCCGCGGTACGGGCGGTCGCCGTCCTGGTGGTCGCCACGCCGTGTCCGCTGCTGCTGGCCGCGCCGGTCGCGATCGTCTCCGGTCTCTCCCGGGCCTCCCGCCTCGGCGTCGTCATCCGCGACGGCGGCGCCCTGGAGAACCTCGGCCGCGCCCGCACTCTGCTGCTGGACAAGACCGGGACCCTCACGGGTGGCCATCCCCGCGTCCTGGACGTGAGCGCCGCTCCCGGCCGTAGACCCGCGGAGGTACTCCGCCTGGCGGCATCCCTCGACCAGTACTCGCCACACGTGCTGGCCCACGCCATCGTCAACACGGCCCGGGACCGCAAGCTGGAACTGTCGGTTCCGTCGGACGTCACCGAGGAACCCGGCCGCGGTGCCACCGGTGTGGTGGACGGGCACCAGGTTTACATCGGCCGTCTCGACCCCTCGGACGTGCAGGCTTCCTGGGCCCGCGCCGTCGACAACCGCGCCCTCCTCGACGGCGCGGCCGTCGCCTGGCTGACCGTCGACGGACAACCGGCCGGTGCCGTCCTCCTGCGCGACCCCGTCCGGCCCGACGCGCCCCGCACCCTGCGCCACCTGCGAGCGGCGGGCATCGAACGGCTGATGATGCTCACCGGCGACCGCGCCGAACCCGCGCACGAGGTCGCCGCCGTCCTCGGTCTCGACGACGTGCGCGCCGAGCTCAGCCCGGCCGGCAAAGTCGCCGTCGTGCGCGCCGAACGCGAACGCGCGGTCACCGTGATGGTCGGTGACGGCGTCAACGACGCCCCCGCCCTCGCCGCCGCCGACATCGGCGTGGCCATGGGTGCCCGTGGCTCCACCGCCTCCTCCGAGGCCGCCGACATCATCCTGACCACCGATCGGGTGGACCGCCTGGCCGACGCCGTCTCCATCGCCGTACGAGCCCGGCGCATCGCCGTGCAGAGCGCGCTCGGCGGCATGCTGATGTCGCTCGCCGCCATGGCCGCAGCCGCGTTCGGCCTCCTCCCACCCGCCGCCGGCGCGCTTCTCCAGGAGGGCATCGACGTCGCCGTCATCCTCAACGCCCTGCGCGCTCTGCGCGTCGACCAGAGCGCACGACCGGTCCTCACCCCCACCGCCGAGGCACTCGTCCACCGCTTCGCGGCCGAACACGACGACCTCCAGGACGTCCTCGAAGCCGTACGCGGCGCCGCCGACCAGCTCTCCGACAACCCCGGCCCCGAGGCACTCGCAGCCGTCGAGGAGACCCACCGGCTGCTCACCGAACGGCTGCTGCCCCACGAGTACGCCGAGGAGCACCAGCTCTACCCCGCTCTGGCCCCCGCCCTCGGCGGCCCCGAGGCCACCGCCACCATGAGCCGCGCCCACGCCGAGATCGAACGTCTCTCCCGCCGTGTCGCCACCCACCTGCAGCTTGCCGAGGCCGACGGCGGCCTCACCCCCGGCCAACTGGACGACCTGCGCTCCAGCCTCTACGGACTGAACACCGTTCTGCGCCTCCACTTCACTCAGGAAGAGGAGAACTACTTCTCGCTGGCCCCGTGATAACCCGCCCTCGGCGCGCGAGGCCGACTGGTTCCGACGCCGGCCTCAACGCCGGCAGCCTGCCCTCGGTCAGCTTCCTGAAGGCTGCCGCGTACCAGGACGGCCACGTCGCTGTCCACGGCGGTCGTGGTCGCCTACGACGACTCCGACGGCTGGGTACGACCACGTCACCTCGAAGGGCCCGGCCGTTGCCGTCCAACAACCGCTGTCGGTCATCTCCCCCGCAGAAAGGTCGACGTCGACCAGGTTGACCACACCGCCGTCGACCAGGCATCGATCACCCGGTTCACCGAGAACGACCGGCACCCCGGCCGCGTCGGGGACGCCTGCCCGCCGTACGTCCAGGACCTCAAGGCCCAGAACACCGCGGCAACCAACTCCACCTCGCCGGCCCTGCCGATCGCCCTCGCCACCGGCCTCCTCACCACCGGCGCGGTCACCACGGCGTTCGCCCTGCGCCGCCGCAGGACACGTGCGCGGTCCCCCGGCGACAGCCGTGTGGACGCCTGACCCACTCCGCCAGCACCCGGCGGTCCCGGCCTTCACAGGCCGGGACCGTCTCGGTTCACTCATTCACTCATCTGCGATCCAGTGGTCGAACGCCTCCTGATGCCGCTCCGAGGCGGCGAGCAGGTTGCCGTAGACCTGACGCGCGTCCGGGGCGGTGAGTCCGGACAGTGCCTTTGTCAGCGCGGCGATGTCGTCTGTCTCCACCGTGCGTCCGGCCTTCAGGGCCGCGTCCAGGCTCTCCTCACCCTGCCCGAGCAGCCGGTCGTAGGTGGCCTGGACAGCCGGATCGGCGAACTCACCGGCCGGCTGGCCGGCTGTCGGGTCGGTGACGTCGCAGCGGTCCAGAAGGGTGCGGACGGCGCTGAGGTGGTTGGTCTCGGCTGCCGCGATGCGCTCGAAGACCCGCACGTCGTAGCGCCCGGCGAATGCCGTGTAGAGGTCGTACGCGAGCTTCTCCTCCTCGGCCATGTCCGCCAGCGTGGCCTTCTGAGCGGCTGTCAGGGTGCCCTGCGAAGCCAGGGCGTCTCCGGTGCAGGTTCCGTCGTGCCGGATGCCACCGGCGTCGTTGCCACCATGCTGGCGTGCGTGGTGCTGACCGTTCGTCATCATGCCCTGGCACATGGTCTGTACGGCCCCCGGCGTGGCACCGCCCGTGCCCGCGGTCACCGGGCCCACCGCCAGCACGCCGCCGACGGCGAGAGCACCTGCGGCGACAGCCGCGGCGATCCTGATGTTGCGCTTCATGGCGAACCTCCTGGAATCCCCGGGAACGTCCTTCGTTCCCACACCGTCACCGTCGCGCCGTGCCCTGCAGCCGGCGTGCTGTGGGTGTGGAGACGGGATGGAGACATCTGCCGCAAGGGTTGGGGCTGTTCGGCCCTCGCCGGGGCGTGCCCGAGGCGCGTAGATGTGGGACATGGCCGTCACGGTGCTCGTCGTCGAGGACGAGAAGGAGATCCGCGAGCTGCTGCGCCGTTACCTGGAGCGGGCGGGCTACTCGGTGGTGACGACCGCGTCGGGCGCGGAGGCGGTACGGCTGCTGGGTGAGCGTGCGGTCGACCTGACGCTGCTCGATCTGGGGCTGCCGGACGTCGACGGTGACGAGGTGCTGCGCGAGGCCCGCGAGCGGGGTGGCGCACCGGTTGTGGTGCTCACGGCCCGCAGCACTGTCGAGGACCGCATCCACGGGCTGCGGCTCGGCGCCGACGACTATGTGACCAAACCGTTCAGCCCGACCGAGGTGGTTCTCAGGGTGGGCGCGGTCCTGCAGCGCGCCCGAGGGACGGCCACCGGTACGGCGCAGGTCTCGTCGTACGGCGGAGGACGGCTGCGCGTCGACGAGACCCGGCACGAGGCGGTACTGGACGGCACGGCGCTGGAACTGACGCCCACCGAATGGGGCCTGCTGACCGCGCTCGCGTCGGTACCCGGCCGGGTGTACTCACGCTATGAGCTGGTCAACCGGGTGCGCGGCTACGAGTTCGCCGGATACGAGCGGACGATCGACTCGCATGTGAAGAACCTGCGGCACAAGCTCGGGGACACCGGCCCCGATGTCGTGGTGACCGTGCTGGGCGTGGGCTACCGCCTGGGGTGGGCCCGTGATCCGTGAGACTCCCTCGCCGCACCGTGGCGAACCGGCCCCACCCGCTCGGCCACCCGGCGGGCTCGGCCCGCTGGGTCGACGGCTCTTCGCCGCGTTCGCCGTGGTCGCGCTGGCGTCCGTGGCCCTGCTGACGGCCGCGGCGCTCGTCGGTGCCGACCGCGGGATCAGCAGTGCCCGCCAGGCGGACCGCCGGCTCACGGCCTCCCGGGTGGCCACGGCCGCCGCCGACGCCTACCGGGCCGCCGGCGGCTGGCCGGCGGCCGACCTCTCGGTCGCGCGCTCCGTCGCCGCCGGCGCCGGCGCGGTGCTCACGGTGTGGAACGCGGACGCCGAGGTGACGTCGGGCAGCTCCGGATCCGAGGACGACCACGACATGTCCGGACCTGGTCACGGGCGTCAGGGACAGGGCACCGGTTCCGGCCCCGGCGCGAACGCGCCCGTGGTGGTCGGCGGCAGCACCGTCGGCTCCGTGCACCTGGTCTTCTCGGCCGGTTCCGGGTCGGCGGGCCTGTCCGTCGCCTGGGGCTGGGTGGCCGTAGCCGCCGTCGGCGCCGTCGCCCTGGCCCTGGCCGTGAGCTGGTTCGTCACCCGGCGACTCACCGCTCCCGTGGTGCGGGTCGCGGCCACCGCTCGTGCTCTGGCCACCGGGGACCGCACCGCGCGGACCCACATCGACGCACCCGGCGAACTCGGAGACCTCGCCCGTGCCTTCGACGCCATGGCCGACGACGTCGGTCACTCCGAGCAGGCCCGCCATCGGCTCGCCGCGGATGTCGCCCACGAACTGCGGACGCCCCTGGCCTCGTTGCAGGCGGGGCTGGAGGAACTGCGGGACGGCTACGCCGATCCGTCGGCTCAGCGCCTTGCCTCCCTGCACGACCAGGCGCTGCGGCTCGGCCGCATCATCGACGACCTCGGGGAACTGGCGGAGGCCGAGTCGGCCCGGCTGTCCCTGCACCTGGCCGAGGTGGATCTGACCGCCCTGGCCGACGCCGCCGTGGCCGAGCAGGAGGCCGGGCTGCGCACGGCAGGGCTGACCGTACGCATCGTCCCGGGCCCCGCCCCGCTGCCGGTCCGCGCGGACGCGGACCGGCTGCACCAGGCCCTCGGCAACCTGTTGAGCAACGCCGCCCGCCACTGTCGTCCCGGCGACACCGTCACCGTCACCACGTCCGCCACGCCCGCCGAAGCGCTGGTCGAGGTGGCCGACACCGGTCCGGGCATCCCCGCCGACGAGCTTCCGTACGTCTTCGAGCGTCTGTGGCGCGGGGCCGGCGCTCGCACCCGGAGTGGCAGTGGTATCGGCCTCGCCGTCGTCAAAGAGCTGGTCACCGCCCACGGCGGAACGGTCTCCGCCGACTCCGGACCGGGCGGCGGGACGCGGGTGGCTCTCCGGCTCCCCAGGACGGAGTCACGGGGATCACGGATCGCTCCCGGCCCTGGCGCCGAACCGCGGGTTACCTGACAGACAAATACCCCTAGGGGTATTTGACGACCCCTTCCCGGTCGCCGTACTCTCGACACCCGGACACCCCCGGGGGTATTTGAGGAGGCAATCAAGTGGCTCGCGAAACAACACAGGAGGCGTTCGCCACGGCCTGGGCCGACGGTGGGCTCGTGATCGACGTACGGGAGCCGGACGAGTACACGGCAGGGCACGTGCCGGGCGCGCGGCTGATGCCGCTGCACTCCGTTTCGGCCCGATGCGGTGAACTGCCGACAGACCGGCCGGTGTACGTGATCTGCGCCAGCGGCAACCGCAGCAAGACCGCCGCCGACCGGATGAACTCCCGCGGCATCGACGCCTATTCCGTGACCGGCGGCACCGGCGCCTGGGCCCGCGCGGGGCACCCGATCGAAGCCGGACACCACGAGCACGCGGGCTGAGCGACCCCGCCGTCGACCCCGCCGCGGCCACCGGCCACAAGCCACCCCCTGCTCAAGACCACCCTCGATCCGCACCCGGCCAGTTGGGAAGGAGCACCGCCTTGGCCACCACCCCCTCACCCCCCGACGCACCGGTCTCCGGCCGACACCGCGTCGCCGTCATCGGCGGCGGCAGCGCCGGCATCAGCGCCGCCGCTCGCCTGCGCCGCGCCGGCGTCACCGACATCACCCTGATCGAACCGTCCGACACCCACTGGTACCAACCGCTGTGGACCCTCGTCGGAGGCGGCCAGGCGCCCCTGCGCACGGCCCGCCGTCCCGAGGGATCCGTCATACCCGACGGGGTGCGGTGGATCCGCCGACGCGCCCTGGCGGTCGACCCCGAGGCCCGCAGGGTGACCCTGTCCGGCGGCGCCGAACTCACCTACGAGTACCTGGTCGTGGCACCCGGTCTGCAACTCGACTGGGACGGCGTGCCGGGCCTGGCCGAGGCTGTCGGCCACGACCGGGTGAGCAGCAACTACGCGCCCGAGTACGCCCCGCGCACCTGGGACCTGATCAAGGGGATGCGCTCCGGCACGGCCGTCTTCACCCATCCGGCCACCCCGCTGAAGTGCGGCGGCGCTCCGCAGAAGATCGCCTACCTGGCCGCCGACCACTGGCGCAGACGGAAGGTCCTGGACGACATCCGCGTCGTCCTGGTGATCCCCGACCCGGCGATGTTCAAGGTGCCCGCCTGGTCACAGGTCCTGGAGAAGGTGGCCGCCCGGTACGGCATCGAGGTGCGGCTTCGCTCGGAGATGACCGCCGTCGACGGCGACGCCCGCGAGATCACCATCGCCGACCACGCGAACGGCACCACGGAGACCATCGGGTACGACCTCCTGCACGCCGTCCCGCCGCAGAGCGCGCTCGACTGAATCAAGACGGGCCCGCTCGCCGATCCGGCGAGTCCCCAGGGGTTCGTCGCCGCCGACAGGCACACCCTCCAGCACCCCTCGTACGGCAACGTCCTCGCGCTCGGGGACGTGGCGAACCTGCCCACCTCCAAGACCGGTGCGGCAGTGCGCAAGCAGGCACCGGTCGTGGCCGGCAACCTCCTCGACGTCATGAAGGGCCGTTCAGCGTCGCACCGGTACGACGGCTACACCTCCTGCCCGCTGGTGACCGCCCGCGACCGGATGCTGCTCGCCGAGTTCGACTACGACCTCAACCCCACGCCCTCGTTCCCGCTGCTCGATCCCTTCAAGGAGCGGCGCACGATGTGGCTGTTCAAGCGGTACGGACTGCCGCCGGTGTACTGGCACGGCATGCTCACCGGCCGCCTCTGACCGGTCGGCCCGGGCCGACCCGACCCGGGCCTGCCACCCACCCGCCCCATGCTCGAACCCGGGTGGACCAGACCCTCTTGTATACCCCCCGAGGTATTGACCCTTCGCCCTTCCGACACGGAGGTCACCCACCATGTTCTTCGCCCAGTACTACCTCGACTGCCTCTCCCAGGCGTCGTACCTGATCGCCGACGAGACCACCGGCAAGGCCGTCGTCGTCGACCCCCGCCGTGACGTGTCCGAGTACCTCACCGACGCCGCCGAGCACGGTTTCACCATCGAGGGCGTCCTCAACACCCACTTCCACGCCGACTTCCTCGCCGGCCACCTGGAGCTCGCCGACCGCACCGGCGCCTGGATCGGCTACGGGCAGCGCGCCGAGGCCGAGTACCCCATCCGCAAGCTGACCGACGGCGAGCGGATCAGCCTCGGCGACGTCACTCTGCAGATCCTCGAAACCCCGGGCCACACACCGGAGTCGATCAGCGTCCTGGTCCACGAGCACGCGGGCGACACCCTCCCCTACGGCGTCCTCACCGGCGACGCGCTGTTCATCGGCGATGTCGGCCGGCCCGACCTGCTCGCCTCGATCGGCGTGACCGCCGACGAACTCGGACGCATGCTCTACGACACCATCCAGCACAAGCTGATGGCGCTGCCGGACGCGGTGCGGGTCTTCCCCGCCCACGGTGCCGGATCCGCCTGTGGCAAGAACCTCTCCACCCAGCGCCAGTCCACCATCGGCGAGCAGCGCGCCACCAACTACGCCTGCCGGCCCATGAGCGAGGAGAAGTTCGTCGAACTGGTCACCGCGGGCCAGCCGTCCGCGCCCGCCTACTTCGTCTACGACGCCATCCTCAACCGCAAGGAGCACGGCCTGTTCGACGCCGCCGCCGCGCCGCGGCCGCTGTCGGTCGAGGAGTTCATGCACCGGCGTACGGCGGGGGCGGTCGTGGTCGACGCCCGCTCGCCGCAGGACTTCGCCCCGGGGTATCTCCGCGGCTCGGTCAACGTGCCCGCGGACGGGCGATTCGCCGAGCAGGCGGGCATGGTCATCGCCCCCGAGCAGGACGTCGTCGTCATCGCGCCGCAGGACCGTGAGGAGGAGGTCGTCACCCGACTCGCCCGGATCGGCTTCGACAAGGTCGGCGGCTACCTGCGCGAACCCGATGGTGCCTTCCCCGCTCTGGCCGACGAGATGGCACAGGCGAGCCGCCTGACCTCCGACGAACTGCGCCGCCTGCTGGACAGCGACGAACCCCCGCTGGTCCTGGACGTGCGCAACACCGCCGAACGCGAAGAGGGCTTCATCGAGGACTCCCTGCACATTCCGCTGGCCGAACTCGCCCGCCGCATGGACGAGATCCCGGCCGGCCGGCCCCTCGTCGTCCACTGCGCGGGCGGTCACCGCTCCTCCATCGCCGCCAGCCTGCTCCGCCACCAGGGCCGCACCGACGTCTCCGACCTGCTCGGCGGCTACGGCGCCTGGCTCGCCCTGTCCTCCCCCACGCTCGGCTTCGCTCGCGCGGAGGGACCCGCATCGGCCAACGTCTGATCGACCGCAAGCCGGCGGCGGCCGCACCCATCGACCGCCGCCGGCCCCGCCCGCCGCTCCAGTGACAGCGAGGACCCTCATGCCCTTGCGGCGGTTGTCCGACCGGGACACCCGCGTCGCGGGAGACCGGCCGCGTGCCCGCGAGCGCGGGAACAATGCGGCCTCGCCGGACGCTGCCACTTGTACCCCGCCGGGTATACAAGTCTTGGAAGCCGCATGCCGGGAGGTCACCGAACCGGCGAAGGAGCGTGAGAACGATGGAGACGACAGGACCTGACCGGCTCCCCACGAGCGAGGACGGCTTCGTCGTGACCAGGTGCGGGCGCAGGATCGCCGTGCGATGCCTACGTCTCGCGGCCGCGGACCGGCCCATCCGCCGGGTCACCCTGGACGTGGGCACCGACCAGGGAGGCGAGCCGGGAGTGTGGGCTGCGCTCACCCCCGACGAGGCACGTGGCCTGGCCCACCTGCTTCTCCTGCAGGCGAGCCTGGCCGAGCGCGGTACCGAGCCCGCCGACCCGTCACGGCAGGGCGTCCCTTCCTCCTGACTTCGCCGTCGGCCCGGGTCGTTCCAAGGTCCGCAGATGTTCCCGGTCGCCGTGGAGCGCCGGACGGCGCGGGAGCACCGGGTTGTCGGACGACAGGCGGGCGCGGCAGGGGTTGGCGCGGCCTTGGCGCTCGCGCGGCACCGGTTCGACGGCACGGCACTCGGCCGGGTTCCGCCCGGTGAAGGACGTAGCGGACTCGGCGTTCAGCCGGCCTGGCAACCGCTGTGCCCGGGGCCGCCTCGGCACCGTCCCGGCAGGCGCGAACCGTGTGGCGCCGGTGGCGCGTCGGTGATCCCCATGTCCAGTGACGCCTCCGGCCGAACACGAGTGGGCGGGTGGAGGCCAGTTCCCGTGCGGCCAGGCGAGTTCGTCCGCGCGCGTGGTGTGCGCGCCGCCGCTCCTGCCCTGCAGGCTGGACGCCTCGCCGCGAGGCGGGGCAGAGCACCGCCGCGGGGCACCCCGCCGCCGGACAGCGGGTCAGGAGGCCGTGCCGGCCCGAACGCCTGGCCGTCGGGACGGGCAGCCACCACGATCACCCGCCGCACGCCGTCCCGCAGGCCGGGCAGCGTGCCGCGCGCCTCAGGTGTAGCCCGCCTCAGGTGTAGATGATCTGGCCGCCGGCCGCGCGCTCGTAGAACTCGCCGACCGTGATGATCCCCTGGACCTGCTCCACGAGGTCGTCCTTGTCGAGTTCGAAGAGGTCGACCGACGCCTTGCAGGCGTAGATTCCGGCACCGGTGTCGGAGATCATCTCGATGAACTCGGGGACCGGCGGAATGTCGAGCCTGTCCATCTTCCGTTCCATGTACCGGGTGACCAGGTCCGGCACCCCCGGCATGCCACCCAGCAGGGTCGGCAGATGCAGGCCGGGGTTGCCGACCGTGGCCAGCTTGATGTGCTCCCAGCGCTTCTTCGTGATGGCGTCCAGGCCGAAGAAGGTGAAGAACAGGTCGGCCTCGATGCCTTCGGCGCGGGCGCCGTTGGCCATGATCAGGGCCGGGTAGATCCCTTCCAGGGATCCCTTGGAGACGATGATCGAGACCTTCTCGATCGTGGCGGTGTCGGCCATGGCAGAACGCTCCTTCAGGTCAGATACAGCCGCGGGGCTTGGGGATACCGGCGATCTTCGCGGCGGTCTTGGCCGGCCCCTTGGGGAAGAGCTGGTAGAGCTCCTTGACGGTGACGCCGGACGTCTTGCCGAGCACCCGCACGGTGGGACCGGTTCCCTTGGTGGTGTACTGCTCGCGCATGAAGCGGATGACCGTCCAGTGCCGGTCGGTCAGCGTTTCGACACCGGCCTCGCGGGCGATCTGCTCGGCCATGGGCTCGGTCCACCGGCCGGGGTCGGTGAAGAAGCCCTCGTCGTCGACGGGGACGGTCGTGTCGCCGTAAGTGGCGGTGGGCATGACGGTGCTCCTTCGGTTCAGGTGTGGAGGTGGTGCTTGCCGTGCTCGGGCATCGCCGAGCCGATGCCGGGCAGTTCGCGTCCGGGCAGCAGGCTGTGCCAGTACAGCCACTCGAAGGCGAGCTTGCCGAGGTGAGCCGCGTGGGACTCCTTCAGCAGCGGCAGGCCGACGGGGCCGGGGAAGTGGCCGGGCAGTGGCTCGGTGTCGTAGTTGAAGTCGATGAGCAGGGCCTTGTGGAAGCCGGTCTCGACGAAGCAGTTGGCGTGCCCGTCGAAGGAGGCGTCCAGCGGCTGTCCGGCGAGGAAGCGGGCTATGTTGTGCACCAGCACCTCGCCCTCGAAGTGGGCCACCGAACCGGCCTTGGAGGCCGGCAGGCCCGCCGCGTCCCCGATGGCGAAAACCTCCCGATGGTCGGGGTGCTGGAGGGTGTGCGGATCGACCGGCACGAAGTCCAGCTCGTCACCCAGGCCCTCGGAGCGGCCGACGTACTCCGCGCCGCCGTGCAGCGGGACGACGACCGCGAGGTCGAACGGCACCTCCCGTTCGTCGTACGAGACCAGCCGCCCGCCCGGGCCGTCGACCTCGCCCAGCGTGAACTCGGTGAGCAGCTCGATGCCCTTGTCCGCCAGCAGGCCGCCCAGCGCCTTCGCGGCGACCGGCTTGGTGAATGCGGCGTCCAGCGGGGTGGCGTAGGTCAGTCGGACCTTGTCGCGGATGCCGCGTCGCTGGAAGTACCAGTCGGCGAGGAAGGCGAACTCGAGGGGAGCCACGGGGCACTTGAGCGGCAGGTCCGCCACGTCGATCACGACGCGGCCACCGTCGAAGCGCTCCAGCGCGTGGTGCAGGCCGACGGCGCCGGGCAGGTCGTAGAAGGTGAAGACGTTCTCGCCCCAGCCGGGACCGGTCAGCCCTTCGGTTTCCTCCGGCAGCAGCCGGGCTCCGGTGGCGACCACGAGCACGTCGTAGGACAGCCGGATGCCGCCGGCCAGGTACACCGTCCGCTCGTTCAGGTCGACTCGCTCGATCCGGGCCTGCTTGTAGTCGACGGCGGCGTTCAGCTGCCGCGGGCGGGAGCGGACGAGGTGGTGCGACTGGGCCAGCCCGAACGGCACGAACAACAGGCCGGGCTGGTAGACGTGGTCGTCGTTCTGGTCGACGACCGTGATCCGGAAATCCCGCTCGTCGCAAGTGCGTTGCAAACGGTTGGCCGTCAGGGTGCCGGCCGTTCCGCTTCCGAGAATCACGAGGTGTTTGCCCATGTCCCCACTGTCGTGCGGCAGATGAGAGCGGGACATGGGCCACTGGTCCCCACTCGAGTACCCACCGGGGTATGTCTTCTTCCTCGGCCTCTCCGTCCCTCAGCCGGCTTGCCCGCCGCAAACCCACTGATAAAATACCCAGCAGGGTATACCGTCACGACAGCTCGTACGAGGGCCACAAGGCCCCCGCCGCACCCCGTCGGCCTCTCGATCCGCCGCGTCGTCCGCGATCGACTGGAATCCGACAGCAGTCGGCAACAGCGAGAAGGGCCCGGCCATGACCGCCAGCACGCAGCAGCCTCCCGGCACGAACCCGCCGCGGTCCACGGACGTGCACCGCATCGAGGTCACCCACGCCGAGCACGACGCCTACACCGTGGACATCCGCGGCCACCGCCTCCAGGTCGACCAGCCCACCGAGGCGGGCGGCACGGACACCGCGCCCACCCCCACCGAACTGTTCGCTGCCTCCCTGGCCACCTGCGTCGCGTTCTACGCGGGCCGCTACCTCCACCGCCACCACCTGTCCCGCACCGGCCTGCGAGTCCGTACGGAGTTCACCATGGCCGCCGACCGCCCCGCCCGCGTCGCATCCCTGCACGTCGTGGTCGTCCCGCCCCCGGAGCTCCCCGAGCAGCGCCGGGCGGCTCTGCTGGCCGTCGCCTCGCACTGCACGGTCCACAACACCCTCGGGCAGCCGCCCGAGGTCGCGATCGAGCTGGAGTCATGAGCACGTCCCTGGCCCCGGCCGCGTCGGCGCTGCTGGAGCGCATCCGCAGCGGACTCATCGGGGACGACGAGGTACTCGACGGCCCGTACGGCCCGAAGCGGATCGTCTACGCCGACTACACCGCCTCCGGCCGCTCCCTGGACTTCGTCGAGGACTTCGTCCGCGAGCAGGTGCTGCCCCGCTACGGCAACACGCACACGGAGAGTTCCAGCACCGGTCTGCAGACGACCCGCCTGCGCGAGGACGCGCGCCGGATCATCCGCGGCGCGGTCGGAGGCACCGAGGACGACCTCGTGATCTTCTGCGGCTCCGGCGCCACCGCGGCGGTGAACAAACTGGTCGGCATTCTGGAGCTGCGCCGCCCCGACCAGCCGCCCGAGGCCGAGCGCCCGGTGGTCTTCGTCGGGCCGTACGAGCACCACTCCAACGAACTGCCCTGGCGTGAGTCAGTGGCCGACGTCGTCGTCATCGACGAGGACCCGGACGGCCACATCGACCTCGCCCGGCTCGAAGCGGGACTGCGGCGGTACGCCGACCGGCCGTTGCGCATCGGCAGCTTCTCCGCCGCATCGAACGTCACCGGAATCCTCACCGACGCCGACCGCATCGCCCGGCTGCTGCACGCCCACGGCGCTCTCTCCTTCTGGGACTACGCGGCCGCCGCCCCGTACGTCCCGATCCGGGTCGCGGAGAGCGGGCCCGGTGCGGGCGACCACAAGGACGCTGTCTTCCTGTCCCCGCACAAGTTCGTCGGCGGCCCGCAGACCCCGGGCGTGCTCGTCGTACGCCGTGAGCTGGTCCGCAACCCGGTGCCCACCGCACCCGGCGGCGGCACCGTCGCGTTCGTCGACCCGCTCGGCCACCGGTACCTCGACGACCCGGTCGCCCGGGAGGAGGGCGGCACCCCGGCCATCGTCGAGTCGGTCCGCGCCGGCCTGGTCTTCGCCCTCAAACAAGCCGTCGGCACCGACACCATCCAGGCCGCCGAGGAGCGCCACTGGCGGCAGGTGCTGGCCGGCTGGGGCGCCGGCCCGCGGATCGAGATCCTCGGCGACCACCACGCCCGCCGCCTGTCCATCGTCTCGTTCCGTATCCGCTACGGCGAGCACTCCCATCTGCACCACAACTACGTCGTCGCCCTGCTCAACGACCTGTTCGGCATCCAGGCCCGCGGCGGCTGCTCGTGCGCCGGACCGTACGGCCACCGCCTGCTCGCCATCGACGCGGCCACCTCGCACGCCCTGCTCGACGAGGTCGTCCACGGCTGCGACGGCATCAAACCCGGCTGGACCCGCATCAACTTCAACTACTTCATCAGCGACACCGTGCGCGACTACCTCATCGACGCCGTCGGCCTGATCGCCGCGCACGGCCACCGGCTCCTGCCCGAATACCGCTTCGACCCGCACACCGGACAGTGGCGCCACCACGCCGGCGCCGCCGATCCCCCGCTGAGACTGACCGGCGTGCGGTTCGCCGCCGACGGACGCGTCACCGTTCAAGACGTCCGCCACCGCCGACTGGGAGAGGAGGCACTGCCCGGCCAGCTCGATCGCGCCCGCCAGTTGTTCGCCTCCCGCTCCGACCGTCTGGACGACGGTCCCACCGGACTGCCGGCCGACTTCGAGCACATGCGCTGGTTCCCGCTGCCGCCCGCCTGCCTGGAACAAACCCGGACCGGTACCGGTTGAACCGAGCAGATACCCCACCGGGTATCCGAGAGGAGACCGGAAGCCATGGCGACCGTTGAACTGACCAAGGACAACTTCGAGGAGACCGTCACCGGTTCGGAGATCGTGCTGATCGACTTCTGGGCGGCCTGGTGCGGACCGTGCCGTATGTTCGGCCCCGTCTACGAGAAGGCGGCCGCACGCCACCCCGACATCGTCTTCGGCAAGGTCGACACCGAGGCACAGCAGGAACTCGCGGGAGCCTTCCAGATCTCGTCCATCCCCACCCTCATGGCGGTCCGTGACCGGACGGTCCTGTACTCGCAGGCGGGCGCCCTGCCGCCGCAGGCGCTGGAGGAGCTCATCGGCAGGATCCGGGCCGTCGACATGAAGGACACACACCGACAGTCCGTGGGGTCGGCGGGAGCGCACTGACGCCCGGAGTCTCCACGGATGCCCCGGAACGCACCGCGCAGTGCGACGAGCGTGACGTCCGGGTCGGCCCCGCACCGGCGGTCGGGGAGCAGATTGCCGATCCCGGCCGCGATGCCGCAGGTGTCCGTCAGGCCACCCGCGACGCCGGCCGGGGTCGGCGGGAACAGCTGATGCACCGGCCGGCCGGGCAGGAGACCGAGCGGGACCATGCTGCCGACGGTGAAGCGAACCTGGCGTTTCCGCGGTCCAGCCCGCCCACGTGCCGCGGGAGGTTGGTGCGTGCAGGCCCTGCCCCTCAGCGACCCTGGAGCCGGTAAAGCCGACGAGGGTGCCGGTGGGGACGCAACGCTCGGCCGGCCGACTGCCGTCAGGCGGATATTCACCGGGGCGCAGACCTCGCCGACGCCGAAGGACCAGGGTGAAGGCGCGGTCAAGGCAGGCGTGATCCTTGACGGTCGACGCGTCCCGAACCGGGACATACAGTACCCCTAGGGGTATTTATGGAGGAGTGATCGTGGACCTGCAACTTGAGGGTACGGACCTGAAGGCCGTGCTGAACCGGCTGCGCCGGGCGCAGGGTCAGATCTCCGGTGTCATCCGGATGATCGAGGAGGGGCGTGACTGCGAGCAGGTCGTCACGCAGCTCGCCGCGGCCTCCCGCGCGCTCGACCGGGCCGGTTTCGCGATCATCGCGACCGGGCTGCAGCAGTGCGTGGCCGACATCGAGTCCGGCCGCAGGAACGGCGAAGACGGCGAGGACGGTGCGCAGATGCGCGCCCGACTGGAGAAACTCTTCCTGTCGCTGGCCTGAGGGCCCGCGCAGCCGCTGGCCTGGCCCGCCCTGCGGCGGCTGTCGCAGGGCGGCGTCGACCAGCGTGAAGTTGCTGGTGACTGGTGTGGCGTGGGGGGGGCGGGAGAGGTCCGCGGCAAGGAGGGCATCCTCTTCAAGGTGGCGACGGCCGCCGTCGCCAAGCCTGACGAGGTCGTACGGCGGGCACTGTTCCTGGTAATGGGTGAGAAGACGCTGCGGCCTATCCGGCCGGGGCCCGTTCTGAAATGATCAGTTGAAGGACAGCTGAACCCAGGCCCGTCGGATCCTGGGGGCCACCGGAAAGACCCTGCGGGCTGCGGGCGGTCGCGTACCTCTGTGCCGCAGACTGGCACCGATCGCTTGACCGACCAGGGGATGGATTTCATGGCTGACCGGCCTTTGACGCTGATGGCAGTGCACGCCCACCCGGACGACGAGGCTACGGGGACAGGGGGTGTCCTGGGGCGTTATGCGGCGGAGGGCATCCGCACGGTGCTCGTCACGTGCACTGACGGTAGCTGCGGTGACGGTCCGGGGGGTGCCAAGCCGGGCGACCCCGGGCATGATCCAGCTGCCGTTGCCGTGATGCGTCGAGGCGAGCTCGAAGCGAGCTGTGACGTCCTGGGGGTCGGTCATCTTGAGCTGCTCGGGTACGCCGACTCCGGGATGATGGGCTGGCCGGCCAACACCGCGCCCGGATCGTTCTGGAGTACGCCCGTGGATGAGGCAGCCGCTCGGCTGGCCGAACTGATGCTGCGTTACGAGCCTGATGTCGTCGTGACCTACGACGAGAACGGGTTCTACGGCCACCCCGATCACATCCAGGCGAACCGGATCACGATGGCGGCGCTGTCGCTGACCAGGATGGCGCCGAAGGTGTACTGGACGACGGCGCCGCGCTCGATGATGAAGGAGTTCGGGCAGATCATGCGCGAGTTCGGCGCGGACTGGGAGGAGCCGGATCCGTCCGAGGCCGGAGAGGGGCCCGAAATCGGCCTGCCCGACGAGGAGATCACCACGTGGGTGGACACCACTGAGTTCGGCAGCCAGAAGTTCGACGCGCTGGCCGCGCATGCCAGCCAGGGTGAGAACATCTTCTTCCTGCGGATGGGCAAGGAGAGGTTTACGCAGCTCATGGGCGTGGAGACGTTCGTCCGGGTCCACGACACCACTGGCGCGCCCCTGCCCGAGAACGACCTCTTCGCCGGCCTGCGCTGAGCTCCGGCCGGCGGCCGTCCCTCGGACACACGGAGAACCGCAGCCTGCACACGCCGGCCCCGAGCCGGATCTCCCACGAGGACGACTCCTGGCCGCACTCCGGCAAGGGCACCCTCTTCTTCGAGCGGCACGGCGCGGCCACCTTCATGCTCGCCGCCGGCGTTGTCGAAGCCTTCTTCCAGGCGGACGACGCGCGTCCTGTCCTCGTCGCAAGCCAGTCGCCCCGGCGCCAGCCACACCGCGAACTGCTGCTCAGACCTGCCGGGCCTGTCCCCGCTGACGCGCAAGGCCACCGGACGGTCGACACAGCGGATCAGCACAGGGGTGCCCGGCTCCGGCCTACCGGCGAAAACTGCTCGCCGAGCTCCCCCTGAGACCCGATCCGCCCACCCGCACGCGCCGTCGAGCTGTGCGGGGGCGTCGGTGGACACGCTGGCAGCCGGCGGCTGGACAGTGGGCAGTAGGAGAGGCGCGTGCCGTCGGCGCTGAGAGCGATGCCGTCGGAGCCGGTCTCGTAGTG